>DAOVOU010000023.1 GCA_030629475.1 Desulfobacterales bacterium
AGACCTCTTTTGTGGCATCGGCGGGTTTCGCATAGCGGCGGAGCAGGTATTCAGTCAAAATGGGACTGCCGCCAAGAGCGTGTTTTCATGCGATACTGATCCATTTGCTCAACGGGCTTATCATGCCAATTCAAGATATATCTGCCCGTCCGTAATAGAGATCACGTTGGTGGGGATGAAGGCAGAAACGTCGCCAGCCTGTGTTTCGATAATGGGAAGCGCCGTTAGTGAACCAGCACCCAGTTCATCATTCAGCTTGGCAGCGCGTTCGAGCAGCCGGGAGTGGTTAAAAAAGATATCCCCGGGAAATGCCTCGCGTCCGGGGGGGCGTCTCAAAAGAAGGGAGAGTTGCCGATAAGCCACAGCTTGCTTGGAAAGGTCATCATAAATAATCAGGGCGTGCTGCTTGTTATCCCGAAAGTACTCCCCCATGCTACATCCCGCAAAAGGAGCGATATACTGAAGGGTTGCGGGATCACTGGCGCATGCAGATATCACCGTGGTATATTCCATGGCGCCGTGTCGATCTAACACTTCGACCACCTGAGCAACCGTCGATTTCTTTTGACCGCATGCCACGTAAATACATGCCACATCCTGGCCTTTCTGATTGATGATGGCATCCACTCCGATGGCCGTCTTCCCGATCTGCCGGTCACCAAGGATGAGTTCACGTTGTCCACGGCCCACGGGTGTCATGGCATCGATCGCCTTAAGGCCTGTATACATAGCCTCCTTGACCGGCTGCCGGGCAATAACGCCCGGGGCAAGCATCTCGACCCGGCGAAACTCTGTGGCTTCAATCGGCCCCTTGCCATCCAGAGGCTCACCCAGGGCCGAAATGACCCTGCCTTTGACCACATCGCCCACAGGCACCTCGGCGATCCTGCCGGTGCGCTTAACCGGGTCACCCTCATGGAGCTCGAAATCCTCGCCCATGATCGCCACGCCCACATTGTCCTCTTCCAGATTGAGGACGAGGCCCATGATCCCATGGGGAAACTCAAGAAGCTCCATGGCCATAACCTTTTCCACGCCATACACCCTGGCAATACCGTCCCCAACCGACAAGATGGTCCCTGTTTCGCTCACATCCACCTTCTTGTCGTAGTCCTTGATCTGGCCCTTGATAATGTCGCTGATCTCTTCGGCTCTAATTTCCATCAGATATTCTCACTCCTTTGCAAAGATTCTTTTAGACTCATAAGCTGAGTTCTCACGCTTCCGTCTAACACCAAATCCCCGATCCTGGTCACAGCGCCGCCGATCAAGGCCGGGTCAACACTGATTTCCATCCTCACCTCTTTGCCTGTCCTTTCAGACAGGGCATCCCGGATTCTTGCAATGCTTTCCTCCGGGATTTCTACGGCTGACACAAGGTCCGCACGGACAATGTTGGCGAGCTCGTCGGTCAGTTTCTCATAAAAGGTATATATATCCTTTAGATACTGAATCCTGCCCTTGTCAAAGCACAGGAAGAGGAAAGAGGTCATCACCTTACTGAGGCCTAAACGCTGGTCTACCACCACCCGTAAGACCTTCTTGCGACTTTCAGCATCATACAATGGGTTGGAGATCACTTGCTCCAGCTCCTTTTGTTCTTCAAGGAGCTTCACAACACCTCCCAACTCTTCTTTATACGTCTCTGCCTGGCCGTCTTCCCTGCCAATGGTCAACAGGGCCTTGGCATACCGTCTGGCAATCCTGAGGCCTATCACTGCGCTACCACCACCTTTGTCAAGTATTCGTCAACAATACGTTCTTGATCTTCTTCGTTGATATGCTCTTTGATCAATTGTTCTGCCATGGCCACGGCCTGCTCTGCCATCTCTACCTTCAACTGTTGCTTGGCCTTCTGGAATTCGTGCTCAATGTTCTTCTTGGCCTGTTCCTGAAGTTTTTCAGCTACTAGCTGAGCCTCTTCAACGATTTTCGCCTTTGCTGCCTCACCCTCCCGGATGTATTCAGCCACGATTTTTTCCACTTCCTGGTCCAGGAGGCTCAGTTTTTCCTTATATTCCGCAAGTCGCTTTCCCGCCTCCTGCTTCTGTCCTTCCAGGTCATCCAGTTCGTCCTTGATGCCCTGGCGACGGGATTCAAGGCCCTTAGCAAGCGGTTTCCTCAAAAGAAAAATCAGTACGCCGGCCAGCACTACAAAGTTCATAGTCCGCTTCACCAAATCCCAGCCCTTGCCATTCCCCCCGTGATCGTCATCTCCGCCCTCAGAGGAAGCCCAAACCAACCCAAAGGTAAGGAGGACTGAGACAACTACCAAAAGGCTCACAACATAGCGTAGCTTCCCCATCCTGACAAACGCCTTCATGATACAGCCCTCCCTAATATCTTTTCAGCAATCGTCCCGGAAAAAACCCCTATCTCTTTTTCCAGTCCGCGTCTTGCATCCTCGGCATCTTTGGCAATCTGGGCGCACACAGCCTCCAATTCTGCCCGGGCCTTCTGGTTGATTTCATCGGTAAGCCGCTTTTCCTCTTCCTGGCCGGTTTGCTTCAGGGCCTCTTTCTCCTGAACCCCCTGCCCCCTGGCCTCAGAGATCCTTGCTTGAAAAGCCTGATCGCTTTCGGAAGCATCCCGTTCAAGGCCCTCAATACCCTCCTTGTAACCCTGGATCTTTTTCTTTCTTTCGATGAGTATCTGGCGGATAGGTTTGTAGAGGATGACGTTCAGGATAAAGATCAGCAAGATGAAATTTCCCATCTGCACAAACAGGGTCCAATCAGGAATAACAGCCATGACAAACTCCTAAGTCTCTAATTTTTTGGTTTACGTCACAGGAAAGTAACCTGAGAATACATCCACCCACAAGTTGATCGTCTATATCACCAATACGGGCACATTGTCAAAGGTTTTTTTTCTTCACTTATCATTTACGTCTGCCATTCAGCTAAATTGATGGTCTTGCTGGCCGCGTCATCCTCAGATTCCATGCTGCAGTTGCCGTGGAAGACCACCCCGGCATCAATAATTACCACAGGAGCATAGAGGTCACCGAATACGCGGGCTGGCGGATGCAACTCAATGCGGTTTGTGGCTCGGATGTTCCCACTCACCTCCCCCCACACCACAACTGTCTTCACCAAGATATCCGCATGGACAACCGCTTTTTCTCCTATAGCCATCACCCCTTCTTTGCTCTCTATGCTCCCTGTGAAATGGCCATCAAGTCGCACGGTCCCCTCAAATGCGAGTTTCCCTTCCAGGGTGGTTTCTCGTCCCAAAAACGTCTGTATCCCCTTTTTTGATTTTTTCATAAAGGAATCACTCCTTAAACAAAAACCTGCGCATACTAATATTCAATAAGATTCCTATAGCACCCATACTAATCAGCATAGAGGACCCCCCATAACTAATTAGTGGCAAGGGTACGCCAACCACAGGAAGCAACGCCAGCGCCATTGCCAGGTTAATAAAGGCCTGCCAAAATATCATGCTGGTGAGACCAACAGCCAAAATGGTACCAAAGGGCTCCTTAGAACGTACCGCTACGCTCAGGCCCCATATTACCAACAACACATACAGCGAGATGACCAGAGCTGCCCCCAAAAATCCCCACTCCTCAGCCAACACTGAAAAAATGAAGTCCGTATGATGTTCAGGTAGAAAGGAGAGGGCGTTCTGGGTACCTTTTAAGAACCCTTTACCGAAAAGCATTCCCGAACCGACCGCAATCTTGGACTGAATGATATGATACCCTGCACCCAATGGATCTCCCTCCGGGTCAAGAAATGCCAGGATCCGCAGCTTCTGATATTCTTTCAAGAAAAACCAACCCACCGCAGACCCAAGAATACCGGCCCCAGTCAAGCACAGAAGCGTCCTGCGCTCAATCTTTACAAATATGGTCACGCTCCCTGCTATCAGGAGAACGATGAGGCTTGTGCCCAGGTCGGGCTGTATCACGATTAAGGCAAATGGGATTAAGGTCCAAATTAGCGGCTTCCAAAGCTCCACAAGGGAAAAACCTTCTTCTGAGACACTCTCAGAGAAATGTCGCGCCAGTATAATTACCAGGGATATCTTGACCAATTCTGACGGTTGGAACGAAACCGGACCCAGGATAAGCCAGCGCTGGGATCCCGAGACCTCTTTCCCCACGAACAGGACAGCAACCAATAGCCCTATTGAAAAGCAGTAAATGGGCAATGCCAGCCGGTTCAGCCACCTGTAGCTGAACAGAGCCAATAGAATCATTATACCGGTACCGATTGCAAGCCAATAAGACTGCTTCAAGTGGACAAGTCCTTTCACCCCCACTATGTCCGCGTTGGCAGTCGCCGCGCTGTAAAGCGTAAGTATACCAATGCCTCCAAGCACCAGGGTGAGACTTAACAAGACCCAATCAAAATGTTCTAGCAATCTTCGATCAATCATGAATCTGGCTCCGCTACGCTCCGCAATTGGAATGATGGAATACTGGAATGATGGAATGATGGGTCGAGAGGAATAAGAGCAATCAGAAAATGATTTGTTCCGCTTCTTGTATCCAATATTCCATTATTCCACCATTCCATTATTCCATTCCCCAATCCGCTATTCCATTCCCCAATCCGCATTCCGAAATCCGAAATCCGAAATCCTTAATTCCCCAAATATGTCTTGATCATCTCCCTTGCAATGGGCCCTGCTGCTGTTGAGCCATGACCACCGTGTTCTATCAGCACAGCCACGGCTACTCTGGGCTCTTCAGCCGGCGCAAAAGCAATAAACCAGGCATGGTCTCTGAGATGAAGATGTTTGCTCTCGACTGGGTTTTCCTTGTTATCTTCCTTCATCCCGACGACTTGGGCCGTCCCGGTCTTGCCGGCCACATCGATACCAGGAATACGTGCAATCCACCCCGTCCCTCTTGGCTTGTTGACTGCATCCATCAAGCTTCTTTTTACGATCTCAAGCGTCTTGTCCGAGACAGAGAGCCTTCCTAATGGCACTGGCACCTCTTTCTTTACGAGCGAGCCATCTGAGGACTCAATCCGCCTGACAACTAACGGTTTGTATCGTATTCCCCCATTTGCAACTGCAGATATCAGGCTGAGCATCTGGATAGGTGTAACCAGGTCGAACCCCTGACCGATCGCTACAGAAAGTGTCTCTCCGCCCTGCCAGGGCACCCCCATCCGGCCAAGCTTCCACCATGACGTGGGTACCAGCCCTTTTGCTTCTTTGTCAAGATCGACTCCCGTGGGCAACCCCAAGCCGCAGGCCTTAGCATATCCGGCCAACCGATCTACGCCCAGTTTTTCACCCACCTGATAGAAAAAGACGTCACACGATTCGACCAACGCATCTGTAATCTTCATGAATCCGTGTCCGCCGCGCTTCCAGCACCGAAAGGTGCGATTGCCATACCTGTAGTACCCCGGACAGAAGACCCGTGTGTGCTCAGTGATCACCCCTTCCTCCAGTCCAGCTATGGCCGTTACAATCTTGTAGGTTGACGCCGGGGGATACTGGCCCTGAATGGCCTTGTTCTCCATCGGGCGGAACCGATTGGAAGCGAGGTCGTTCCACGCCTCGTATGTCATACCTTCCACAAAAACATTGGGGTCAAAGGCAGGACTACTCGCCATCGCCAGGATATGCCCGTTGGAAGGGTCCATAGCCACGGCAGCTCCCACCTTTCCGGAAAGTAATGCTTCAGCCTTGCGCTGAAGCCGAAAGTCCAATGTCAGATAGATATTGTTCCCGGGTGTCGCCTCCTCGGTCTTAAGGACCCTTGTGAGCTGGCCAAGGGCGTTGACCTCGATCCGCTGTTCCCCTCGCCTTCCGTGAAAATAGGGCTCATATGCCTTTTCCACCCCAAATCTTCCAATGAAATCTCTAATCCTGTTGTCAGGAAAGCACCCGCTCTTCAATTCCTCCCTACTGATCTCGCCCAGGTATCCGACCAGATGTGAGGCTCGTTTCCCTTCCAAATAATGACGCGTCGGCTCCACTGTTATCACAATCCCGGGCAGATCAAGCTTGTAAGCTTCTATGATCGCCACAACATCACGGCTAACATCGCGCCTCAAGAGAACAGGCTTAAATGAACGCACCCCCCTAACTTCAGCGAGTCTTGCAAAGAGGGGCTCAGGTGCAACATCTAAGAGCTCTGCCAGCTTGTGGACAACACCCTTGGGATTCTTGGCCTCCCTCGGAACAATAGAGATGTTGAAACAGGGGCGGTTTTCCACCAGCAGCACGCCATCGCGATCAAAGATGAGACCCCGCGCCGGCGGTATGTCCTCTAGTCTGACGCAGTTGTTTTGGGACTGTCGTCTAAATTCGGGCCCCTCTACAACCTGCAGATAATACAGGCGTACCAAAAGAATTAGAAAAGCTGCGAGAACGCATATCAGTGCTCCTGAAACCCTTTGCCTGTACCAATCGCTATCGACTGTATGCAGGTAGCTATCCATCACGAATTTAGCTCCGCTTCGCTTCGCAATTGGAATACTGGAATAGTGGAATAGTGGAATGTTGGGTTTAAGAGGATTGTGGTCTTTTTTTCTTTTACATCATTCCAATATTCCATCATTCCATTATTCCCTGATCGAACTTGCAATAGCGCCAATAAATATCTATAACTTCAATGGGTTGTAGAAATTCCGAGACGTCTGATTATAGACTACCTGTTTCCCTTTGAGCACCTGATGAGCGGTTCTGAAGTCGGGTGTGAAGCCTTCCCAAAAGCATAAGAATACCAGGGCCGGTGAGTGCGGCAAAGATGGTCTGCAACAAAACAGGGCCCGTCTGAGCAGACAGCAATTGAGCCCCCTTCCAGGGGGCTGCTGCTGAGATGCAAAACACAAGGTGCTGTCCGAGCACGCAGGCACCGATCAAGACGGACTGAAATATCATGTCACCCACATGGAAGTACTTGGACAGATTTTTTACTGATACAAATATCCAGAAATAGATAGTAAGGTAGAGGCCAAATATCCCGCCAGAAAGCAGATCCATGATAATGCCAAGAATTACAATGACCAGGACACCTTTCCTGTTAGGAGCATTGAGGCTTAAGAAAACAACAAGAGGAATTAACAGATCGTAGAAAACACCGTGAAATAAGGGGAGTCTTAAGATCGTAGTCTGTGCGACAGTGGTCAACAATCCGAGTATGAGATACAAGCAGAAAACCTTCATCATTCCAGGATAACCAGCACCTCTTCTAGTCTTGTGAAATCGACGAATGGCCGAACATTCACTTCTTGAAAAAGCCCTGACGAGGGCCTGGAAATTTCTGAGATTGTCCCCACCCGCAGACCTTTGGGGAAAAGACCATCCAGCCCTGACGATATTACCGTATCTTCAATCTTGATATTTGCCTTTCTCACAACGTATTTGAAGCGGCAACTCTCACTGGTCTCCCCTTCAAGAACACCCCGGGACCGGGTTCGCTGAACAAGTGCATCTATGGCACTACTACGGTCGATAATCAACAGGACCTTGGCGTACCGGCCAGACGCCCCAATGATACGACCCACGACTCCCTCCGAAGCTATCACAGCCATTCCCCTGGAAACTCCATCTCCGGTTCCCCTGTTGATAAAAACGGTTTTAGACCAACCAGAGGGGTCCAGCCCTACAACTTTTGCGGGGAGCATACGGTGGGGAACCTCGGACTTCATCTCCAGTAGCTTCCGAAAACGTTGGGAGGCTAACTCAGATTCCAGGTACCGGCTCTTTTCGATCTGGGCCTTGGCAAGCATCCCCTTAAGCCGATCGCACTCCTCACGGACTGCAACCAAATAAAAGTAATGATGCCATATACGCCCACAAAAATGCATAGTGCGAGTTACACCTTCCTGGAAGGGCACTATCCCCGCCATTACCACTCTGTCAACTATTGTGTATCGATGAGGATGCTTGGCACTAATAGAAAGGAGGACAATATTGATCAGGGCAAAAAGGATCACGCAGAGAATCCTTACCAACCTTTTTGAAAACATGTCTCATGTGTGTGGCGGAAAAGGTTTTCTTGTTGAGGTGCCATCATGACATAATGGCAAGGGAGATTTTCCGTTACTGGATCATAACCTCTCTCAAGATAGAAATATTCTCCAGGGCCTGGCCTGACCCCAGGGCAACCGTGGAAAGCGGATCCTCGGTCACCGTAATGGGTAAATGGGTCTCCTCTCGGAGCAATCTGTCCATGTTTTTGAGGAGGGCACCGCCTCCGGTCATGACTATCCCCCTGTCGACGATGTCCGCTGCCAATTCGGGCGGGGTCTGTTCCAGGGCTATTTTGACAGTCTCAACAATAGAATCAATCTGTTCGGCAATCGCGACGCGTATCTCTTCCGAATCTATGGCGAGAATTTTTGGGATACCCGATACCAGGTCCCTACCTTTGACTTCAATGGTCTCTATGTTTTCGGGGTCAGGATAAGCGTTACCAATAGTAGTTTTAATCAGTTCTGCTGTTCTTTCTCCAATCAAAAGGTTATATTTTCGTTTAATATATTGGACGATGGAATCGTCCATCTTATCCCCGCCAACCCGAATCGAGCGGCTGTAAACGATACCCGCAAGGGATATGACGGCCACCTCGGTAGTGCCACCACCAATATCAACGACCATATTGCAAGTGGGCTCCGTAATCGGAAGACCCGCGCCTATTGCCGCAGCCATAGGCTCCTCAATCAGAAATACCTCCCGGGCACCTGCTGATTGAGCCGATTCCGTCACAGCACGCTTCTCGACTTGGGTAATCCCTGACGGCACGGCAATGATGATCCTGGGCCGTATGAGGCTTCTGCGGTTGTGCACCTGACGGATAAAGTATCGCAACATCGCCTCAGCCACCTCAAAATCGGCAATAACACCATCTTTCATGGGACGGATGGCAACAATATTGCCCGGTGTTCGTCCCAGCATCCGCTTGGCCTCTCCCCCGACCGCCAATACCTTGTTTCTATGCCTGTTGTCGGTCCGAACCGCCACGACAGATGGTTCACTGAGCACTATCCCCTTCCCCTTAACATAGACAAGGGTATTGGCAGTGCCTAAATCAATCGCTAAATCGCTAGAAATGGCCCCCAGGAGTGCGTTAAACACTTTCCAGACTCCCAATTAGAGTTCGTATCAATATTGCTGTCGGATTTACCTTCGTATCGGAACCGAGCACATGAATCTTTAATTATAACGTATCGGAATTTCTACAACCCGTTGTAATCACAGATCTTTAAGTGGCGCTTTTCTGGGCCATCAGTATGGAATGATGGAATAGTGGAATGATGGAATGATGGGGATGAGAAGCCGAAAAAAATCATTTTCTAATTGTTTTCATTCCCCTACCCGCTCGCCAAGCCTGCCCGCTCGCCAAGCTTGCGAGGCAGACGGGCTTGCGAGGCAGGCGGGTCTTAACCCAATATTCCAGTATTCCAACATTCCATTATTCCAATTGTGAGCGAAGCGAACTAAGTTCAAAAATATACTAGCACATAGAAATCGTGATTTCAAGAAAATAATATGTCCAATCGGCTCAAAAAACAATAAAAAATATTTAAAGTTAGTTTGAGATTTCTGTTATACGAGAAATTAGCTCCGCTTCGCTCCGCAATTGGAATAGCAGATTATACGATTTTCCCACTAATTCGCGATGACCCTTTTATCTTTATACATCATTCCAATATTCCATTATTCCATCATTCCTTTCCCGGGATTGCAGCCAAGCCAATAAAGTGCTATAATGTCAATAAGTTCTAGAATTTCCGAAACGTGATAATATGTTCATGCCAACTGTAAGCGTCATTATTCCTACATACAACCGCGCATGGGTCCTCAAGAGGGCGATTGATTCGGTCTTAGCTCAGAACTTCCATGATTTCGAGATACTTGTGGTGGACGATGGGTCAACTGACAGCACACAGGGAATTCTCGAATCCTATCACCAGATCTGCGTTGTAAGGCAAGACCATCTAGGGGTAAGCGCAGCTCGAAATGCTGGTATTGCCCGGGCTGCGGGTCGCCTTATCACATTTCTCGACTCCGATGATTTGTGGCTCCCCGGAAAACTCTCTGACCAGGTCGCTTTTTTCAATACCCACCCAGATGCTCTGATTTGTCAAACCGAAGAGATCTGGATAAAAAATGGCATCAGGGTCAACCCCAAAAAACGGCACAAGAAGTATTCCGGGATGATCTTTGAACGTTGCCTGGAATTGTGTATTGTGAGCCCTTCGGCCGTAATGATAAGACGTTGCCTGTTTGATGAGATAGGCGGGTTTGACGAAACGTTGCCCGTATGCGAGGACTATGACCTTTGGCTAAGGGTCGCCTGCCGGTTTCCCGTGTATTTGATTGAGGCCCCGCTTGTGATTAAACGTGGCGGACACCCAGACCAACTATCAAGAAGACGCTGCATGGACCGGTTTCGCATACATGCTCTAAAAAAAATCCTCGAAAGCGACTTGCTAAGTCGAGGGCAATACTGCGCAGCGCACGCGGCTCTGAAAAAAAAGTGTGCAATCTATGCAGGAGGATGTGTAAAGCGGGGACGTATGAGGGAGGGAAATCACTACATGCGGCTGTCGCGCCGGTTCACCTGTTGAGTTTGTTGGGTTTGTTGTGTTTGTTGGGCGGACAAATGAAATGACCACGATACTACTAGATCTTGTATTGATAACAATATCCACGGGTTTATTGTGGAAGGGATCCCATTGGCTTGTAGACTCAGCAGTGCGGATCGCCCATAAGCTGCGTATGTCTGATCTGACAATTGGTTTGACCATCGTTGCCATGGGGACCTCTGCGCCAGAGTTTGCGGTCACCATAAATGCCGCCATCAGGGGGCTACCAGATATATCAGTCAGCAACATAGTAGGTTCGAACATTTTCAATCTTGGATTTATACTAGGTGGGTGCGCAGTTATCCGAAACATCCAAACCACCCCCGCCCTTGTGTGGCGAGACGGCCTTTTTCTCCTCGGCACGTCATCTATTTTGGTTTTATTTCTCAAGGATTTAGTGCTAACCTCTCAAGAAGGACTTGCACTTTTTGCCACACTTGTTGTATACATTGGCTATCTTTTCTGGAAAAAGGCCCCCGCACATGAAAAAGCCCCCGGGGGAAATGCCACCTGGAAAGATATCCCCATTTTTGTCCTGGGAATCATCGCGATGGCCGCTGGGGGCCACGTCCTTGTCTGGTCAGCAGTTTCTCTGGCCCGGGCATTTGACATCTCTGAATGGGTGATTGGGGTTACCATTGTGGCCGCAGGAACCTCTGCACCCGAATTTGCCACATCGCTGGTGGCAGCTCTCAAGGGGCGGTATGGTATATCCGCTGGAAACCTGATCGGCAGCGATCTCTATAACCTCCTTGGCGTGCTCGGTTTGGCGGGGATGATTCGTCCTCTCACGATTGATGCAGCCGGCCTGGAAAGTCTCTATATACTTGTGGGTATGGTATTGCTTGTGGTTGTATTCATGCGCACAGGTTTTCGTGTCTCCCGTGCCGAAGGATGTCTTTTGGTGGGGCTTAATCTCATTCGTTGGATATTCGATTTTTCGGCGCAGGGGTGATTGAAAATGTTTGTTTTTTCTTCAAGACAGTGTTAGGCCATACTCAAGGTCGAAACGTTGAACTTATGAACCCAAAAAAGGAACAACACAAGATACTCATCAACGCGGTTGATCCGGAAGAATGTCGCATTGCCCTGGTAAAGGGAAGCCGGCTGGAAAGTTTTCATATTGAGACCACGGCCGGGGAAATCACACGGGGAAACATCTACAAAGGGGTGGTCACACGTGTGGAACCAAGCCTGCAAGCCGCCTTTGTTGACTACGGTGGGGAAAGGAATGGGTTCTTACAGCAACACGAAATACATAGTGATTACTATTCTTCTATCGAAAAGCCCGCGGCTGGCAAGAAGGGGACCTTTGGGATACGGGATCTTATCAAGCCTGGCCAGGAACTCCTGATCCAGGTTACCAAGGAACCCATCCTGAACAAAGGGGCTATGCTTACCACCTTTATCTCTTTGCCTGGCCGCTATGTCGTCCTGATGCCCGGTGGAAAAAGTTCCGGCATTTCCAGGAAAATCGAAGATGAAAACGAACGCGGACGCCTCAAGGGCATTATGGAGTCACTGAAAGTCCCAGAAGATTTTGGCACAATTGTCAGGACTGCTGCTCAGAACCAGAAAAAACAGGAAATCTCCAAAGATGTCCGATACCTCCTTCGTCTGTGGACAAACATTAAGAAGCGGGGTGTTAGCACCTCTGCCCCCTGTCTGCTTTACAAGGAACTCCATGTTGCAATTCGCGCCATCCGGGATCATTTCACATCCGAGGTAAAGGAAATACTAATAGATAACAAGAACATATTCCAGGATGTGAAGTATTTCATTCGGATCATATCTCCGCGGCACACAAACATAGTCAAGGCTTATACAGACCCACAGCCGATCTTCACCAGGTATGAAATCGAAGATCAGATTAGCTCCATCTTTGAGAGCAGGATCTCCTTGAAATCGGGGGGCCATATCGTGATCAACCCAACAGAGGCATTAGTGGCTGTTGATGTCAATTCC
>DAOVOU010000073.1 GCA_030629475.1 Desulfobacterales bacterium
CAAATAGGAACTCATGGCCAAGGCGGGTGGGCCGCAAACAACGAGCGTGCTCTCGCCCCGGACTTCTAGTCCAGCCTGAGAAAGGGATATCTATTCATATCTTCACGTTTCCAGAGGGCGCAACCAGCTCTTGGGCCAACCGTTTCAATTACAACAATGGCATCGGGGTCTTCAAAAACGACATGCCCTGGGCTTTCGGCCCTGTCGAGTGCTTCCAGAAGAAAATCATCCAACAAACGCTCTTCCTTCATGGAAGACAGCCTCCCCTTGAATCCTCGACGGTGCATGCGGACATGAAAACTCTTTCCTTTGAGCGCCGGCACCCAGGCAAGGACCGTTTCTTTGCTTTTGGCTTCAAATTCTTCGGGCGTCTGAAAGCTGAAGGTATGCGTCACCGGCACCAGGCGGCTGATGAACGAGAGGCCCTTGGCGTTTTCTACAATCAGTTCTTCCAAGGCCTTCAGCGTTTCTTGAACGTCATCCATCCGCATTACCACGACATTGAAGAAGTCAGTTTTCCTTACGGTACCATATTCCTTGAGAAACTCGCATGCCGCGGGAAAATGCCCTTCGCGAACGCTGACGACAACATTCCAATCCTTCATCCTGTCCAAGTTCCCCTCCCCTTAACCCTTTTCTGGGTCAACTTCCTGGATGACCTCACGTCTGATCGCCTCATAACGATCTACCACCATTGCTGCAAACCGCTGCTCGAGTTTCTCCTGATGACGTCGGCAGTGGTCGTCGTAACCGTGAGCCGTCCCCTTCCGGGCAGCGCGACCAGAGGTTGTCCCGGCGTCAGCAAAACGCTCTCCTGTGGCGATCCTGGCCGCTTCTTCTTGCGGAGCTTTCTGCATATACAGCGGCCTTATCTTCGCTGAAAGGTGTTTACCAGGCTGCAGTTTTTCAATCCACCTAAAGCAGCTTCCGCAGCGCATCGACGACGCATTCATTATCCTCTGGCAACGCTGTTGTTACCCGCATGAATGATTTGCCTAGCATGGGGTCCTTCAAGGGTTTGATGAAGATGCCATGCTCCCGCATCCGTTCGGCCAATTGGGTCGCGTCGTAAGGTGCGAAGTCTGCGAGGAAAAAGTAGGTTTCAGTTGGAAACGTACGCACACCGAGCCCCCGCAACTGAAGGCTGAGTTGCCCAGTCCAGTCACGCAGTTGGTTCATGCGGTCCCGGACCTTGTCTTCATGTTCTAGAGTCGCCACTGCCGCAGCCTGGCTGGGACGAGCCAGTGGATATGCGTCATTGCTCGTATTGAGCTCGTTGGCCAGCCGCTCAGGGAGGACAGCATACCCCACGCGGAAGCCGGCCAGGCTGTGGGCTTTGGAAAATGTACGTGTGACGATCAGGTTCTCGTACCGACTGACCAGGTGTACAACTGATTCACCCGCAACACCAATGAATGCCTCATCGACCAAGAACCACGTATCCGGATGCCTCGCGAGGAGGCCGGGTAGGGGTGACATGTCAAACGTGCCTCCGTTCGGGTTGTTGGGATTGACGATCACTACTATCGTGGTCTCCTTTGGCAGTTTCAACTTCTCCAAGTCAAAGGCAAAGTCGTCTTCAGGAGACAGACGGGTCTCTGTGTAGTGCTGAGCAATTTCTGGGAACAAGGCATAAGTGGGCGTCAACAGATGCACGCACTGTCCGAAACGGTCAAAAATCTGACGCAGGATGAGCTCGGAACCTGCATTGATGTGTAACAGCCGCTCTGATATACCCAGACACTCGCTAATCAGTCGTCGCAAGGGCTCAGAATAGGCCTCAGTGTAGTAGTTGCTTCGCGGTAGCTCGGCTTGAGCCGCCGCGATTGCCTCCTCGATTGGCGGCAACGGGTTCTCGCAGAGAAGCAGCTTAATGCCTTTGAAAGCCCCTCCGCCCTTTTCAAGAATTGACGTCATGTTGTCTCAATACCTCCCTGCTTCTATGCGGCGGGCTGAGAGCTATGCTCGCCCTCGCCACTGTTCATAGCCCTACGCCGTCAATCTTAGCCCCGCACTCCGGGCAATTTCCGGCATCTATTCGGTTTCGTATTAGTTGAAAGCCATAACGCTCAATGAGTACCGACCCGCAGGTGTAGCAGTACGTGTTCTCATCGCCTTCACCGGGCACGTTTCCCTCGTACACATACCGCAGACCTTCTTCCACGCCTATTTTACGAGCGCGGCGGAGGGTGGCGACCGGAGTTCGTGATTTGTTCAACATCTTATACGCGGGATAAAACTGAGTGACGTGCCATGGCACTTCGGGCCCGGCGCTTTTCACAAAACGGGCTATCTCCTGCAGTTCTTCCTCTCCATCGTTCAGGCCTGGGATAATGAGCGTTGTCACTTCTACCCACACACCCAGTTCTTTCATCAGTTGGATCGTTTTCAGAACCGGCTTAAGTCGCGCTCCGCAGACCTCCTTGTAAGACTTGTCATTAAATGTCTTTACGTCGACGTTAATGGCGTCCAGATATGGCGCGAGTCGGCGTGCCGCTTCGCTGCTCATATATCCATTACTTACGAATACGTTTTTTATGCCTTCCTTTTGAGCTAACACGGCGGTATCATAAGCAAATTCATAAAAGATAGTTGGTTCGGTGTATGTGTAGGCGATCGTTTTGCAGCCGGCAGCTTTTGCAGCCATGACAATCTGTTCGGGTGTGCGGTCCTGGCCGATGATTTCACCCCTGTGTTCACGGGGATACTGAGAGATATCAAAATTCTGGCAATGCTTGCAGTGAAAGTTGCAACCCACCGTCCCAATAGAAAAAGCCTTTGAGCCGGGCAGGAAATTGAATAACGGCTTTTTCTCTATGGGATCAATATGTTCGGCGATAATTTTACCATATACAAGACTGTAAAGCTTTCCGCTTCGGTTTTCCCTTACACTGCAAATACCCCTTTTCCCCTCTTTGATCTTGCACCGGTGGTTGCAGAGATTACAGCGAACCGCGCCTTCTGTAAGGGATACGTAAAACATCGCCTCTTTCATCTCGATCCTCCTTTGGCAACAGAGATAACCATAGAATCTACTCCCGCGTCATGGTGGCCCTGCACTTGGGACATTTTTGCTCAAAGCAAGGGGTTCCGAGCTGGTGGGAAACTCGTTCACCACAGCTCGGGCAAACGCAGTATCCGCCGGGTCCGGCGCCAAACCCACCACCTTGTCCGCGTCCGCCACCGCCTTGCCTGATGCCTCTACCTGTTCCAGGGCCTTGACCCTTTGGGCCTGTTCCGTCTCTTCGTGGCATCTTGTTTCCCTCCTTTTTAGTCCTTGGTCTGGACTTTTTTCAATCCTCTCATCCAAAAACCAAGCAATTCTATTCCCTGTACCTTAATTTTAAACTCCGGGCCTCCACACTCGGGTATATAGCAGGTGACGTTTATAAAATCACACTTCTCACCGCATTCAGGGCAGACATCCGGAGGCAGTGAGGCTATTATGATAAACCCACATTTTGAACATTTCCAGTAGGTCAAGCCACACTGAGGGCAGATATCTCCCCACCTGTTATGGATTGTGGTTTCCACCCGGACAACGGGATTTTGGCGGCTGAGAACTGTTTTCGGAGGACAAATGGTGTTGCACATTCCGCCTCGCAAGATATCGCCACAATAGTGGCCCATTACCTCCTCAGCTGAATAACCGGTCACCTCCTCAGCCCAGCGATTGAAACCGGTGATGTTCAATTTCGGGATTCGCAGTCATAACAGCTACCGGTAGACTATCAATGATAAATTTGTAGAAAGTTGGGATGTGAGTATCGTTGATATCCTTGTTTACAGCATCTGGATTTTTACTATTACCGCCCACAAGATCTCCTTAACTTTGTACTGCTCTTTCTAATCTCTCGACAATTTGTTTTACCTCTTCCAAGGCCTCACATTTGTCAAGAGCGGTCCCCTCCAAACCTGCCTTTGCTATTTTAGGATCGTGATGTACTAAGCCTATAGTTTTAACGTTCCTCTTTTTTAACTCTTTTATCATTATGGATTCCATTTCTTTTGACTGAACTTTATTTAACAACGCCCAGACCTTTTCTATCCCCATTGCTTTACAGAGTTTAACCACTTTTTCTGCAATCGAAAAAGACTCAAAAGTAGGGTCAACATCGGTAAGGACAACGTCTACATTTTTCTCTACCCCCCTGCCAAAATGTTCTAGCCCTGCTTCAATATCAATCAAAGTCACTTGCCCTCCCTTCACTATGAAATCCCTCGTTACTTTCGACATAGGCCCATCGCAACCCTCACAAGCCTCTTTAATTTTCCCTACCTGGAATAACACTATTCCTTCCTTTTGAAAAAAGTATTCAGATGGAATTTCATCTAAATCTATGTTCCTTTCCGTAATCGGTAAAGCATCGTCTTTTCTGGTTAGTGGCGCTGGATTATCTACCGGACATTCTACCCTTATCCTTCCCCCAAAAAACTCTATAAGGGGCTTAGGGCTTCTCTTTACTCCGAACATCATCCGAGCTAACCCACCAGGATTGGAAGCATCGCCATCTAAAGCAATCACTTCATATCCTTTCTCATGCAATGCGTCTGCCATCAAGGCAACAATGGAGCTTTTGCCGCTTCCTCCCTTGCCACCAACCAATATTCTCTTTCCAGATAATGGTCTTCCGAGTTCTTGGCCCTGAGCTGTTTTTTCTTTACTTGTTTTAGACATCTCTATTCCCTTATTTTGATGTATTACCTGCGCTAATTTCAAGCAACCTGTTTTCACACCCCAGGGCAAAAAGTACGCTCCCCACTGTGAGCCCGAATGCAAGATTAAAGGCTTTGATAAGCACGGAGTCTTTTGTGCTATAGGACAGCAAAGGGAGCATTCCGTGCCCATCTTGTACAAATGATGCGGTGAAAAGCACGGAAAACGGGATCAGACCTTGCGCATACATCATCACAAATATGAGGTGTGGCCCAGACTCCGGAATTATTCCAATGAAGGCTGCTATTAGGAGTATCCACAGCATGTGCTCATGGACAAAGATCTCCAGGGTCCAGAAGGCCTTTGTATCAAGAGGCCGATTACCCGTGAAGTCAGATTTGGGATGCTACTCCTCACATCTTCTAAATTTCCAATACACTGCCTGCGCCACAATCAAGACATTGCTCCGGATAAAGACGCCTTATTTCCGATTTAAACTGAGTGCAATGACAAGGACAAACCAATTGTAAATCTATGAGGAGGTCGAATTCGCTGAATCCGTGTAGGCCTCCGATTAGACCGTGGACCTTTCCAAGTCTCGATGCAGCCTGAAGGATTGCCCTTACTCCTGGGTGTGAACACCCAGTAATTACAACCAAACCTTCTTTTGTCCTGACCACAAGAGATTGCTCCACGCCCTTGAGCTCACCCGTGGAAAAGATGTTTTCATGAATTTGAAAAGGTCCCTTAATGCTGACCACCTCTCTTGCAGCAACGGGTTTAGGACAGGAACTGGGGACATAAATCTTGACCTCTTTATTGAGGTTAATCAAATCTAAAAGTCCCCCTGTATGGTCCCAGTGAGCATGGGAAATGAAGATTTCTGCAATGGTACTGGGATCGATGCTGAGCTTGTCTAGATTGTGAAGAAGTATCAAGCCGCTGGCCCCGGTGTCAAAGAGAATCCTCTGACCATTCTCTACCTCTACGAGACAGGAAAAACCCCAGTCAGCTTTAAGGCCTTCTTTCAAGACTTCATTATCGTAGACAATGGTGATCTTCATATTGGACAATGAGGGCTTAGCCCATAATTTTGTTACTCTTTTTTCTTCTCTATTTCCTCAATCCGGCGCTGGATCTCAGCCAGCTCTTGTGCCAGCGTTTGAGCTCGGTTTTTCAGGTTGGCGATCTCCTCTTCTCGACTTGGCGAGGATGGGGGCACAGCCTGAGGTATCGGCCTCCCTCCAGGACCCATTCCCGGGACAAAACCTGGACCACGCCCCATCCCTCTCCCCATGCCGAAATAGGGACCTACGGTTGCTTGTTGAGTCGCCCGAAGCTTACCAGAGTTATATGCCTGGAGAGCATCACGAATTTTACCGGTAATCCCGGTAAACATTTCTATCCCAGCAGCGGCCAAGACTTGAAAGGCGTTCGGGCCAAGGCTTCCGGTGATTATCGCTTCGACCCCTTTGCTGGTAACGAACTGCGCCGTGGCGATCCCGGCTCCCATAGCACCTACATTCGGGTTTTCAAGCGCTTCAAACTCCATGGTTTCTGGGTCAACGATAATAAAGTGCTGGCATCTCCCAAAACGGGGGTCCACATCACCATCGAGGCTTGGCTGGATTGCTGATATCGCAAGTCTCATCTTCTCCTCCTTAAATGCAAACTCACCTGCCTAATTGAGCCCGCGCACGATGGGCTCACTCGCCTCCGCGAAACTTAATGGCAAGTGATTTTGTTTCAATACTTAATTGCCCACT
Source organism: Desulfobacterales bacterium (assembly GCA_030629475.1). Taxonomy (GTDB): domain Bacteria; phylum Desulfobacterota; class Desulfobacteria; order Desulfobacterales. The sequence goes on from DAOVOU010000073.1 coordinate 6,424, forward strand.
TCTTTTTGTGACGCAAATAGAACGCCAACATGACGTGGAAAGTAAACCCTAACAAATACAACAAGTTATACAAAAAAGGAAAAAATCTCTATTTCGATTAAGGGGCAGAATGAAGTCGGCAAGTGGTGGAGATGGTACAAGATGTGCCCTTATAAAGGAATTATTATAACCTAATAACCCATCTCAAATTCGGTTTTTCAGCTTCTGGAGGTTGTATTTTTTAAGCAAATTTTTTAATATAATTAATATACCACATAATGCCAAACATGTAAACCTTTTTTATGTCTCTGATAGCGTTCAAGATATAATGGTTTTCGGGCCGATTTCATCCAGGTGTTTAGGATGAGACTTTTACGAAGTCATCAAACTTGATTGAAGCTCTAAAAAGGAGAAATAATGGTTACGAAACAGAAAATCAAAGAAGCCCTTAAAAGAGTAAAGGACCCCGAACTGAACAAGAGCATCATAGATCTTCAAATGGTTAAAGATATTCATATTGCCGACGGCCAGGTGAGGCTGACAGTGGCTCTTACTACTCTGCGCTGCCCTATGAAACAAAAAATCGTTGCGGATGTAAAACAGGCTATTGAAGAGATCCCCGGCGTTTCTGGTGCCGAAGTAGAGTTGACCGCAATGAGTAGAGAAGAGTTAAATCGTCTTTTCCCAAAACACCCGTTGATGGGGATCAAGAAGGTAAAACGTTTTATCGCGGTGGCCAGTGGTAAAGGCGGAGTGGGAAAAACCACGGTTGCCATTAACGTTGCCCTGGCTCTGAGCAGAGAAGGTCTTAAGGTGGGGCTTCTGGATGCTGACGTATATGGTCCAAGTATTCCGGTCATGATGGGCATTTCTCAAAGGCCAGAGAGTGAACATGGGATGGTCGTACCTTTAGAAAAATTCGACTTAAAGATCATGTCTTTCGGATTTTTTCTGGACGAGAATAATCCTTTGATCTGGCGTGGCCATTTGGTGGGCCGAGCTATAAAACAATTTCTGGATGATGTGATGTGGGGGGATCTGGATTATCTTGTAGTGGACTTGCCTCCCGGCACGGGAGACCCCTCTATCACCATTGCACAATGCATTCCCAGCGCTTTATTGATTGTAGTGACTACTCCTCAAGAAGTAGCTCTGGCGGATGTAAAAAAGGCAATCAATATGTTTAAAAACATGAAGATTGCAATTTTGGGCATTGTGGAGAATATGTCCTATTTCCAATGCGCCCATTCAGAAGAAAAGATTGCAATCTTCGGGCAAGGTGGGGGAGAAAAGTTGGCCCGGCAAATGGACATTCCGCTTTTGGGGGCTATCCCTATTGATATGGAACTTCGAAGGGGAGGCGATAAGGGGAAACCTCTTATGATCGACGTCCCTGATTCTGAGACGGGCAAGGTATTCAAAGAAATCGCCAGACGGGTGTCTTCCATGAAACATGGGGTCCACCCTTGACTTGGGACAAATTGGCCGTCATTGGTAAGAGACAAATGGGGTCAAGTCGAGACAAATGGGGTCAAGTCTATGGTTGACCCTTGCTCAAAATTAATAAGACAAATGGGGTCAAGTCTATGGTTGACCCTTGCTCAAAATTAATAAGGGTCAAAGGCAGACTTGACCCCATTTGTCTCACGCGTCTTGTTATCAACAATTCATTAAACGATACGCCATAATGTTTACACACCGCTGAAATTATTGTATC
>DAOVOU010000031.1 GCA_030629475.1 Desulfobacterales bacterium
CCACAGGGATTCGGTCGGAATGTGTGAGAGAAACCTTTAACCGATTCGTCGGTAAGCGAAAAAGAGAGATTGCTTCACTTCGCCCCCCGGGCCGGAGGCTCGCAATGACAGCAACCCGAGTTTTTTTGAGAAGTTGCATTTCCGAAACGTGCAATCAGAGCCTGCACCCCTTATGGAAAATATGCACCCGGCCAGGATCGATGGTCAGGGGGATGACCTGGCCCGGCTCGAAGGCAGCCTCCTTGGGGACGCACACCGTCAGGCCCTCCTGACCGAGACGGGCGTGGATGTACTTCTCCGAGCCCACGTTGCTCAGCATCTCCACCTTCGCCTCCAGCACCGTAGTCCCACCCTGACCGATTCTGATGTCCTCAGGACGGATGCCCAGCTCCACTTTGCCTTCCTCAAGGTTGATCTGAAGCCCCCCGAGGTCCAATGAAAAGCCAGGCCCCTGGAAATGGGTGCGACCATCTTTGCGTACGAGCCTTCCTTGATAAAGGTTCATCTCGGGTGATCCGATAAAGGTGGCCACAAAGGTGTCCACAGGCCGCGCGTAGATGGTCTCCGGCCTATCGATCTGGCGCACCTTGCCATCACGCATAACCACCACCCTGTCACCAAGGGTCATGGCCTCTACCTGGTCGTGGGTGACGTATACGATGGTACCCTTGATCTGACGGTGCATCCGCTTGAGCTCCAGCCGGACGCTGGACCGCAGGCGGGCATCCAGGTTACTCAAGGGCTCGTCGAGCAGGAAGAGCTTGGGCTTACGCACCATGGCCCGACCCATGGCCACCCGCTGCCGCTGGCCACCCGAGAGTTCCCGGGGTTTTCGATCCAGGAGATCCTCGATTCCCAGGAGCCGGGCTGTTTCCAGGACCTGCTTGTGGATGGTTGGCTTGGGGACTCCACGCATCCGAAGCCCGAAGCTCAGGTTCCGGGACACCGTCATGTGGGGATAAAGGGCATAGCTCTGGAAGACCATGGCCACATCCCGGTCCCGTGGGGCGAGTCGGTCCACAGGTTCACCATCCAGAAGTACCGTGCCCTCATCCTGGGGGATAAGGCCGGCAATAATATTGAGCAGTGTGCTCTTCCCACAGCCCGAAGGCCCCAGAAGCACGCAGAACTCCCCATCCTCCACGTGCAGATCCACGCCGGAGAGAGCCACGACCTTACCAAATCGCTTGGTAATTGCTTTCAGACTGAGAGATGCCATGCTCGGATCTTCTTCAAATTATATGGTAGCCCAGATGAATGCTCTTTGTTTATGGGGTGATGGAGTATTGGAGTAATGGAGTAATGCAATAGAGTCCAGCAAAAAACTTATGAAACTCAAATACCTATTCCTCCATAGTCAGTACTCCAGTACTCCATCACTCCAATACTCCGTGACCGATTATCCATCAAGTATGAAGAGGATATTCATGCTCAACCTTTCATGGCCCCGGCGGTCAGGCCCCGGACCAGGCGACGTTCAAAGAAGAAGAACAGGACCAGAATGGGGATGGTCACCATGACTGAAGCGGCCATCACCAGTTGTTTGGAGAGATGCACGCTCCCTGCAAGCTGCACCACCCCTCTGGATAGAGTAAATTTCTCCGGGGTATCCAGGAACATGAAGGCAAAGAGAAACTCATTCCAGGCGATCATAAAGGTGTACAGGGCCACGCTGGCCAGGGCCGGGGCGGACAGGGGAATGACAATCCGCCAGATTACCCCGATACGGCTGCACCCGTCTACGAGCCCTGCGTGCTCCATCTCAGCGGGCAGCGTCTGGAAGTAGCTCCGGAGCATGTACAGGGCCACCGGCAGGGTCTGGGCCAGATACACGAGAATGAGCACATTGATCGAATCCCGCAGCCCCATCCGGGAGAATATCACGTACAAAGGGATCACCAGGACGATGGCCGGAAACATATAGATGAGCAAGATGCCGTAGGACATAAACCCCTGACCACGAAAATGGAGCCGTGTGACGGCGTAGCCCCCCACCGTGGCCAGGCTTACAGAGAGCACCACGGTGGCAATGGAGACATAAACGCTGTTGGAGATGTATCGGAGAAAGCCGTGTCTGAAGAGGACTTCATAATAGGCGTGAAAATCGATTTTTCGAATGTCCAGTCCCAGGTTGGCGGGCTTCAGCACGATCTCCTCCAGAGACTTGAAAGAAGAGACGATCATCCAGTAAAAGGGGAAGGCCACGATGGCAATGAAGAAGAGGAGACCCACGACCCTGAGAATCCGGATAATGGTTCCCTCCAAACGCTCTCGACTCATCTCATATATCCATCAATGGATTTCGGATTTCGGAATGCGGAATGCGGAATTAAGACCCCAAATCCCAAACGAAAGTTGAGACAGGGCAAATTGATTGTGGACTGTAGACGTCTATTCAAACAGGGCATGGGAAGCAAAATCCGCAATCTGAAATCCGAAATCCGAAATACTAGCTAAGGATCCTTCGCAATCCACCGGAAGTAGATCAAGAGAAAGACGGACAGAACCGCAAATAGGACCATGGCTACCGCTGAACTCGCCCCGATGTTGAATTCACCAAATGCATAATCGTATACTTTAATAGTCAAGACCTTGGTTCCGGCCTGTCCCCTTGTCAGGAGGAAGATATCGTCGAACTTGTTGAAGGTCCAGATGAACCGGAAGAGGAAGAGTGTGGACAAAACCGTGGCGAGCTGCGGCAGAGTGATGTGGTAAAACCGCTGAAACGGACTCGCCCCGTCCACCGATGCCGCCTGGTAGAGATCATCCGGGATAGCCTGGAGCCGTGCGAGAATAAACAGGAAGGCAAAGGGAAAGTAACGCCACCCCTCGAAGAGAATCACCGAAGTGAGGGCCAGGGGCAGGCGGACCCTCACCCCCATGAGGTCCAGTTCCCACCAGCGCTGTGAGAGGAACGGAATCGGTTGGGCAAAGAGACCCCTGTCCACGGCCAGCCAGTTGAGCACACCCAGTTGGGGGTCCAGGATAAAACTCCAGGTGAAGGCGACAGCCACAACAGGGGCGATATAGGGGGAGATGAAAAGCCCCCTCAGCAAGCCCCGGCCGGGGAATTCTCCATGGACCAGGAGGGCCGCAATCAATCCCAGGAGAATGGACAAAGTGCTTCCCGCAACGGTGTAGATCAGTGTCGTCAGAAGGGCCTGCACAAAATCCGGATCACTAAAGACCTTCTGGAAATTCTCAAGAGCCAGGTTGAACTTGAAAAGGGAAGCCCCTCGAAGATCCCCCAGGGAGACCGGTTTGAGACTCAGCCATACGTTCCAGATCACCGGAAAGATTACAAAGGCCAGGACGACTGTGAATGTGGGGACCAACATCCAGAAGGCAAGCCGGGATTCCTGGTTTAAAAGGGTGGGCGTTCGTCTTTTCAATTGACTATTGACCATCCTCCAACGCCTTCACCCGCTCGTCCATCATCCGGGCGGCATCCTTTGCGCTAAGTTCATTATTGAGGAATCGTTTAAGGATCTCGGGAATAATCTTTGTTCCATAGATCTTGGAGACAAGGGCCCCTCTCCCCTCGGCAAATCCCCAGCGATCAAAACCCTCCACCCCGGCTACAATGGTTTTCACTACGTCCATCCCGTAAAACTCGGAGATCCTGGCCCTTGTTGTCACCCCGAACTCGAGATCCTTCCACCCTTCAATGAAGCAGTTCGGCGCGTCCCTGGTCCCCTTGCGCACGGGCAATTTACCCTCTGCCGCCATGCCTAACCACCTCAGGTACCCCTCGTTAAGCAGAAATTCGACCCATTGTTTGGCTGAGGCATTGTGTGCATCCCGGGTGATCCCCAGGTAGTTTATCTGGCCGTATTGAGCGGCCCCTTTGGGGCCCTGAATGATGGTCACGAAGCCGGTATTCCTTGCCAGGAATCCCGATTCTCCTCTGGCGATATCAGGGACCACGGGCTGATCCCGCCGAAGCCCCGAGAGCTCATCCAGGATAAAGGGCGACCAGATGATCATGGCCGCTCGACCGGAGATATAGTCCATCCGGGTATGGAGCCAGTAGAGGTTCCCGGGTGGGCTGAAACGGGTAAGAGCTTTGTAAAACTTGAGGGTCTGGACCATTTCGGGAGTGTCCAGGCCGACGTTTCCGGATTTGCCTGTCAGCCTGACGCCATTGGACAACGCAAAGTGCTCGAAAACCTGCTGGGTGTATGTCTCCCCCGGATCGGTGGCGGCCTCGAAGCCCCAGATCAAAGGCGGATTGTGCAGGGCCCTGGCCGCTTCAAGGATGTGGTCCCAGCGATTCGGCACGGGGAGCCCCTTTTTCTGGAAGAGGTCCTTGCGGTAAAGGAGAAGCTGGCCCCATCCGTCGATCGGCACAGCGGCATAGCCGTCCGGGACCCGGGCAAGACCCAGGGGCCCCGCGCCAAAGGTCTCTCTACCCAGGCGATTCACCACCTCCGTGGCGGACCGATCATCCAGAATCCCGGCCTCGGCCCATCCGATGGTGAAATCGATGGGGTGGAAGAGCACATCGGGCAGCGACCTTGCTGCATAGGCGGCGGTGACCCTCTTTGTCAGGAGATTCTCCTGCACAGGGATCACGCGGACACCGATTCCGGTTTTGCGGGTGAACGCGCGGGCAATACCCTGCTGGATTTCGAGTCGATCCGCTTCTACTTCCGTGGTCCAGAAGGTGATCTGGTTTTGGGCACCGGCCACTGGAAAGCTTATTGTGACAAGCCAGAGAATGGTTAAAAGGGATAAGATCGGCCCCTTCTGATCCAAGAGGGATTGACGATTGATGATTGGCGATTGATGATTGACCATTCTCGATTGATGATTGATGGCGGGAACGATCCGACCTACGATTGTAAGCGTTGACAGCGTCCCCGAGTCTACTGTATCATTGTCCAATATCCAGCCAGTCATTGCGAGCGAAGCGAAGTCCGGACTTGATTTGTCCTTCAAGACCCATTACTCCATCGCCCCATTACTCCATTACTCCATCGCTCCAATTTTCTCTCCAGTATCTGCCAGCTATACATAAAGCGGATACAGCTCCTACGGACTCAATCAGTTCAGGTAGAGATATTCTTTCGTTAAATCCGCCCAGATGTGGCCCGGTATAGATAGTGATATTTTGGACTCCTCTCTTGAAACCTTCTGTTTCGTTTTCAGAGCATCCCCTGTCTCCCAAGAACTTTCTGAACTCTTCATCTGACATTTGCTTTTGGTCTACAACCCTCAATACCTCCTCCATATGGCGATCTACACCCATCTCATCGATCATGCGGGAGGTAAGTTCATCGAAATCAAGAGGGACTTTCCCGGCAAATTCCGTTCCTACAAAGCCATGGTAATAACTAAGGGAAATCCCCTCGACCAGCTCCTCAAGGAATTGCTTGTCAAAAAGGTCTCGAGCATCCATTGGATTGCCTTGCCTGTCTAATCCAACCCTCCCTCTGTCTTTGTTGCGAAAATAACTACCTGCGACCAACAACAGGCTGAATATCTGCGTACCAATATGGCGGTAAAGTGTTTGACTGAGGCCCTTGAAGGCAATGAGATGTTCGAAGTCCCTTATGCCCGTGATACCAAAATTGGGATAGCAGCAGGAATCAAGCCACCTGTCGAGCCTCCCCCCTCGCGGCCATTCATATAAACCATGATCTGCTCTTCTATGCCTTTGAACCCGGTTATGAAAAAGTGGAATCGGAGCAGAATGGACAATGCCTAAGAAGGTCAGTTTTCCCAATAACCATGCATTTCTAAATATCACCTCCCTGAATCCTTCCATGGTCAGTCGTCTTTCCATTCTATGCTCGTTGGGATAGGCAAAATAATCCTTATGGGCAATGAAGCTAATGGCATAACCCTCTGGATGAAGATCTGTTCCCCTGGGCATCCTTACTGGTATATTCTCTAACCTGAATAGATATCTTCCCTGAATCTTTATGACCACGGGAATATCAAATCTAACAGGAAATGAATAGCCTCCCGAATATAAATGTTCCATCCAGACCGCTTCACGATATATGTATTGAACGGAATGTTCTGTGCGGGCCAATTTAACGACTAACAAACTGTCTTCTTTATCAATGGGAACAACTAAACTCCTTCCGATCAGTGCAGGGGCATCACAGTGCGTGATGCCATTTTCTTCCAGTATCTCCTGCCACTTCACACGGGCTACATCCCCTGTTGTCTCTTCACTGACCTGAGGGCCGTGAATGGAAATGGGAAGAGAACCGAGGGCACTGGCAGTTGCTCTTTGCGGATCTCCAGCGGCCGCGCCAAGCAGATTCTTTAAGGTACAAATTGCCTCGTCAGCCATGGGTTCTGCAACGGTATGGACGATAATAGAAGTTAAGGCATCAGCAGTTTCCTTATACAGAAAGAAGGATTGCGTTTGACGAGAGAACCCTGAATTCCTAAGAACCCCCTCTAAGGCAAGGATTGTCTCTGACCTGATAATCTCGGGACGGATTCGGATAAGCTCTTGTAAATCACGAACAGCTAAATAAGTGGCCGTAAAATCCTCGCTTTTTGTCTTCAGAGCGTTTTCTAGAGTAGTCCTCTCTCTTTCAAAATCCCGGGTATTCATCGTACGATCAACCCCACACTATATAGGATTTTGGATTGCGGATTGCGGATTAGGGTATTAGTGGGAGGTGCGATACGATTTTGGGTTGCGGATTTCAGATCCGGCCCATTTTCCTGAGAATCCCGATTAGCACGCGGTAGAGATCTTCATGCTCTTTCTGGGATCGCTTCAGGAACTTATCAAACTCATCTACATTCTTCAGGTTGACTACCAGGTTTACACTATTATTAAAGGCCGTCATATTGTCAGCGGTCCTGAAGTCATTCCCCAGGAGGACCACAAAGATATTCCGGCGGGTGTTCATTGGAAGGTGCCCCAGGTATTGCAGCACGTGGTTTGATTCAGGATTACCCCCTTCAAAGTTTTCATCCAGCACTACCAAGTCAAAGACGCGGAATCTCATGTGCTTCATGGCATCCCGAGCCGATGCTGCCTCCATGACGTGGTAGTCCATCCGCTCGACGGTGGAACGTATCTTTTCTCTTACTCCCGCATCCTGCTCGCAGATCAAAGCCGTATGGACACCTTCCTCCACAAAACCAAACGATTTTTCAGAGGCGTCATGGATGTCTGAGCCCCACTCATTAATACTCGTCTCAGGGGTTGAGGCCGGTGTGGTTACCTCTATCTTACTCTTGCATTTTGGGCATTTGAGAAAAACCGTCTGGCCCGTGGGTAGCTTGTCATCTGAGATCTTAAATTTCGCGTTGCAGTTTTTGCACAGGACTTCCATTACTAAACTTCCTTAATAACTACTCAGGTTCAAAGTTCCAAGGTTCAAGGTTAGAGAGCGATGAAGAAAGTAGCCAACCTTGAACCTTGAACCTTGGAACCGTGAACCTGACAACCTGAGTAGTTACCTCCCTTATAACTCTCCTTATTTCAGTTTGCGCTGTCTGCCTCTGTAACCCGAATCTACTTCCAGTTCTTCAATATCGGTCGTTTTTTCTCCGCGGGCACTCTTTACCTGATCGATGCCTCGGCCTACCACCCCTCTGCGTGAAGCGTAAGCCATGGCGGTCTCCTGACTGATAAGACCTTTCTCGTAAAGTCCTATGATGTACCGATCAAAGGTGCTCATGCCAAACGCCTCACCAGCCTCAATGATCTCATAAAAGGTCTTACCTTCGGACTCACCATGAAGAATCGTGTCTTGCACCCTGAGGTTTGTCCCCATGATCTCAAAGGCAGCCACGCGACCACCGCCAACTTTCGGAAGGAGCCTCTGGCAGACAATCCATCGGATAGTATCAGCCAACCGGATGCGGATTTGATTCTCCTCTTCAATACCGAACATGCCAAGAATGCGATTGATGGTCTGGCCTGCATCCACCGTGTGGAGGGTAGTCATAACCAAGTGGCCGGTCTCCGCGGCACTCAACCCGATCTCCACGGTTTCCCTGTCGCGCATCTCGCCCACGAGGATAACCTTTGGGGCCTGTCGGAGGGCCGCACGCAACCCGCTGGCATAGGAATCAAAGTCGGTTCCCAGCTCCCGCTGATTAAATGTAGCCATCTTGTGAGGATGCTGATATTCTACTGGATCCTCCAGGGTTACCACATGAACCGATTTCTGTTCATTGATCTCATTAAGTATGGCTGCAAGGGAGGTTGATTTACCGCTTCCTGTCGCCCCGGTCATTAAGATAATGCCGTTCTTCTCCCCTGCCATCTTCGAGAAGGCCCCGGGCAGGTCCAGGTCCTTTAAGGTGGGAATTTTAGTCTCCAGTTTTCGCAAGACAATGGAATAATTGCCTCTCTGAGAAAAAATGTTTACCCGAAAACGGGCCTTACCAGGGAGTTGATATGACAGGTCGCACGACCCTTCGTTCAGGAGGGTCTCGGTCAGACGCATGTCCCGGTTGATCAGGTTCAAGGCGAAGACTTCGGTTTGAAAGGGAGTCAGTTCATTGAAAGGAGGCTCCAGATCAACCACGGTCAAAACGCCCGAGCTTTCTACCTGAAACGGCTTACCAACTGTTATATTCAGGTCAGACACATTCTGGCGGGAGTCAAGCATCCTGGTCATGATGTGGTCTATCTCCTGTTTTGTCATGGCATTTTCTCCCGTAATGCCAAACTGAAACTCGCGAATAAAAAAGTGGAATTACCAAATACCTAAACCGGAAAAGCCGGAAACAAATCCGAAACTCGAATATCGTACTGTTTTCAAGGCGTAAGCCGCAAATCCGAAACAAATCCGAATATTAAATGTCCAAATGTTCTAAACGTTACAGATTCAGGGATTCCGTATTCCAAGACGTCAGTCCTTCAATTTCTCAATTTCTCTGTTTCTCTGTTTCTCTGTTTTGAATTTTTGTCATTCGATATTGTTTCGAATTTCGAATTTCGAATTTCGATCCTTCAACGTGTGAAAAAACTCTCTGCCACAAAAAACACGAATTTCATAACTTAGGTACTACTAACGCTATGCTTCAGTAAAATCGGTAGGGGGTGTCTTCAAGAAGGATCGGAATTTGCTTTTGTCATTGGATTTCGCGTAGGCCTCATCTGCACTGATCCAACCCTTGTCAAGCAAATCCATAATAGCATCGTCCAAAAGCTGCATCCCGTATTTTTTCCCCATTTGTACCATAGAGGGGATCTGATAGGTCTTGGATTCCCGGATCAGGTTACGTACCGCAGGTGTGGCAATGAGGATCTCCAGGGCCACGCACCGTCCCTTCTTGTCGATCCGCTTAAAAAGGACCTGGGCCACCACAGCCCTGAGTCCGTCTGCCAGCGTGGACCGTATTTGTGGCTGCTGACCGGCCGGAAAGACCTCAATCACGCGGTCTACGGTCTTGTAAGCACTGGTGGTATGCAGAGTAGCAAAAACAAGATGTCCGGTTGAGGCTGCCTCAACAGCCAGGGAGATCGTCTCGAGGTCCCGCATCTCACCCACCAGGATAATGTCCGGGTCTTCACGAAGAGCCCCGCGCAAGGCGGCTGAAAAAGATTTGGTATGAACGCCCACCTCTCTGTGATTCACCACGCAGCTCTCGCTTTTGTGGACAAATTCAATGGGATCTTCAACAGTAATAATGTGATCTTTTCGCTGCTTGTTCGCCTGGTCGATAATGGCCGCCAGTGTTGTTGACTTGCCACTCCCTGTAGGGCCGGTGACCAGCACCAGGCCCCGGGGGAGTGAGGCCAGCTTGGCTATTACGGCCGGCAGACCCAACTCCTCAACCGTCGGTATATTGCTGGGAATTTCTCGAAAGACCGCACCAACACCGCTTCTTTGCATAAAATAATTTGCCCGATACCGCGCAAGACCGGGGATCTCGTAACCAAAATCCACATCACCGGTCTCTTCAAATACCTTGACCTTGTCTTCGGGCGTGATCTCATAAAGCATGGTCCTGAGATCATCATTGTCGAGGACCTTGTACTTCACTCTCTCTATATCACCGGTAATCCGGAGCATAGGTGGCTGACCTGCAACGAGGTGGAGGTCTGAAGCCCCTTGCTCATTCATCAATTTGAAAAACGCGTCAATCTTGGCCATGAAATGTCCCCTATTATGTCCCCTTGAGATATTTCAGCTTTTCTTCGGATCTCTCTTCGGCCTCCATGACTTCTGTGCTCATATCCAGAAGTTTTCTGTGGGCCTCTATGACACTTCCGAGCTCAACCTCGAGCTGCATGCGCTGCCTTTTAAGTTCTGAGATATCCTCGTGGAGCTGCGTAAGCCGATTATGGGCCGGACTCAATATCTTTTCAGCCTTCACTTCTGCTTCAGCTACGATCAGTTCGGCCTCCTTTTCCGCGTTGATCCTCATGTCATCGAGCGCCTTTTGTGTATTGATCATGGCGTCCTTGAAGGCCTTTTCTCGATCCCTGTATTCCTGGACCTCGCGTGTCAGCCTTTGAATCTCCCTTTGCCGATTTGTGTTTTCTCGTATCAGGGTTTCAAATTCATCAGCTACCCGTTCTAAGAAACCATCGACCTCCCGCACATCAAAGCCGCGGAAGCGAATGCGAAACTGCTGTTGCTGAATGTCCAATGCGGTAATCTTCATGGCCGATTTCCTCTCTCTCAAGTTATAAAATCGCTGCGCGATTTTATCTGTTATAACAATCTTGCTGCCAATCTCATCAAACTGTTTACCAGAAACGTCCTCAAGAATATAATGATGAGCAACACGACCAAAGGAGAAAAGTCGATACCGGTGATCCCAAAGGGAAGCCATCTCCGCACGCGGTACAGCACCGGTTCGGTCACATTGTGGATAAACCGTACAATGGGGTTATACGGATCAGGGCTCACCCAGGAAAGCACGGCCCCCGCTATCACAACCCACATATAGAAGATCAAAGCGTAATCCAGAACTGTGGCAAGTGCACTCAGAAAATAGCCGACAACAAACATAATTCCACTTCAGCAGGTAAAAAAATCTTTTTGTCCGCCGCCGCATGACACAACCCCTGTCTGCCGGCGTGCAGGAGGCTACAGGAATTCGAGACCTAACCCCCTTATAATTCAATACGATCGACGATTGCACCTCAAAAGTCAAGATATTTCATCCACACTTTTCACCCCACTCCTGTGGTGATGAAAATCAGCAAGAAGCATCATGTTTTTTCATCCCTTATTCATTCCTTTGTTATTGGTTATATGTTAATCGTTTAGGCGTTGCGCCGCTCGTTTCGTATGACGTCGGTCGGTTGCGTTGTTCTTTTCCGATAACCCTGGCCCAGACCGGGTTTTTCTCTCCGTGGCATTGTCCACCTTCTGTCGCGCCCCTGGCCCAGACCGGGA
>DAOVOU010000077.1 GCA_030629475.1 Desulfobacterales bacterium
CGGAGAGTGTTTTCCTACACTGCCCATATTCCAGAAAGGCGCTCCGGACTGGACCGGAGAAGCGGACAGGATCGGGACGCAAAATCACAAAGTACGCTAACACAAGAAGTTAGAACCAATTATTAAAGTAACTCTTGAACTCACGGGATAGGTGCTGCAGGCCGAAAAGCGGTGTCCCTGACCGCCTGCCCGTGGGTAAACTGCCAGGGAGAAAGTGAGGGGCTTTATGGCGATTTTAGCAGAATGTCCAGTGTGTCACAAGAAACAATCGGTAAAAAACAAGATGTGCTCTTGTGGCGAAAACCTCGACAAGGCGAAGCGTCGCAAAGAGGCCGTCAAGTATTGGATCGACTACCGGGTGAACGGCAAGTCACGGCGTGAACCTGTGGGCTATTCTATCGAAGAGGCCAGGGATGCGGACGGCAAGCGAAGGACTCAAAAGCGGGAAAATCGCATATTTGACATTATGCCCGAGGCGAAAATGACATTTCAGGAGTTGGCCGACTGGTATTTAGACCTTGAAAAGGTCAAGGCACGGGCCTATTACGGAACCCTGCAAACCAATTTGAAGACCTTCAACTCAGAGTTTGGTGCTATCATAGTGAATCAGATAAAACTCGTTGACCTGGAGAACTACCAGGCGAAACGGAAAGAAGCCGGCATGTCTGATTCGTATGTTGACCAGGAGGTAGGGGCTGCCAAAAGAGTGGTTAAAAAAGCCTTCTATAACGATCTTGTTGGGGGTGACACCCTGAAGACCTTTGAAAGGGTCGAGAAACTGCTCAAGCGAAATGCAAACGTGAGGGATAAGATTCTTCCACTGGATCAGTTCAACCGACTTATGGACCATCTACCTCAGCATACCAAGGCGATACTTGCCACAGGGTTTTATACAGGCATGAGGCGTGGGGAGATCCTGGGCCTGACCCGGGATAAGGTTGACTTGAAAAACCGCGTTATTCAACTTGAGGCCAAGGATACCAAAGACAAGGAATCCCGAAGCATCCATATTTGTGACGAACTGGCCGAGATGTTAGGGGCGATACCCCGAGCTATCCATGACAACCATGTTTTTCTGTATAAGGGTAAGCCTGTCAAAAGCGACATCAGAGTATCACTGAAAAACGCTTGCGCGAAAGCGGGGATACCCTATGGCCGAAAGGTTAAAGACGGTTTCACCTTGCACGACCTGCGGCATACGTTCAACACGAACATGAGAAAGTCAGGGGTGCCTGAGTCGGTAATCATGAAGATCACAGGGCATTCCACCAGGGAGATGTTTGACCGCTACAATACGGTTGATGCGGAGGATGCCCGACGAGCTGTTGACCAAATGCAGGCTTACCTCGCAAATGTTGACCAAACCGTTGACCAAGTTGAGAATTTGTGAGAGGCGAGATGCTTGAGATTCTTTATAGGTGCATGCTTACGAGCGATAAGGCCAGCAAAATCAATTCTGATAAGGGTTTAGGAAAGTGGTTTTAAGGAAATGCTTGATATTAGTTGGTGCCGAAGGCGAGACTCGAACTCGCACGGACATACATCCACTAGACCCTGAACCTAGCGCGTCTACCAATTCCGCCACTTCGGCACGTGGGAAGGCAGAAAAAGGATTGATTTTATGCTAAGAATTCATTAGATAAACTGTTTTTGATCATTTGTCAAGGCTGATGTAAAGGGATTGAGCATGCAGATTATAAACGATCTCAAGGAGATTTCTAACAGATTAGAAAATGCCGTTGTGACCATCGGCAACTTTGACGGGATTCATATAGGGCACCAGGCCCTTTTCAATCAGGTGATTGAAAAGGCGGAAACCATAGACGGCACCTCTGTCGTAATAACCTTTGAGCCCCATCCCATCCGCGTCATCACTTCCAACAAGCACTTCCCGCTTATAACCCTACATGAACAAAAGGTTGAATTGATAGGCGCAACAGGCGTGGAGACCCTGATATGCATTCCGTTTACCCGCGAGTTTGCGGCCACCCCTGCTCGCACTTTTGTCAAAGAAATACTGTGTGACCTGATTGGCATGAAAGCGATTGTCGTGGGGCAGGATTATTCCTTTGGGAGAAAGCGTGAGGGAAACATTTTCCTGCTCAAGGAAATGTCTGTAACCCATGGTTTTGAGGTGATCATTTCAGGATGGATTGAACTTGAAGGCGGTCGCATTAGTAGCACCGAGATCCGAAACCTGGTAAGAGAGGGCAGGGTTGCGGAAGCCGGGAAACTATTAGGGCGCCATTATCAGGTGCGGGGGACTGTCATGCATGGCCGGGATCGAGGGGGAAGGTTGTTGGGTTTTCCCACGGCAAACCTGATGCTACACGATGAACTCTGTCCCAAGATGGGAGTATATGCCGTGACCGTGGAATACGATAAAACCCGGTACAAAGGCGTGGCCAATATTGGATACAGCCCTACCTTTCAGGAGGGTCGGTTCGGCGTGGAGGCTCACATCCTCGATTTTGACAAGGAAATCTACGACCAACCCATCCGTCTGAATTTTATCCGCCGACTGAGAGACGAAAAGAAGTTTTCAGGACCTGAGTCCTTGGCAGCTCAGATCAGGCAGGATATTGAAAAGGCCCGGGAGCTTCTGTCCAGCGAATGATTACACATCAATCCGCAATCCTATAAAACGCTATGCCCGGGAACAAGAAAATCTTCCTTTCTCTAATAACGGGGCTTCTGTTGTCTGGTATTGCCCTTTATGTCACCTTTAAAAATATTCCCCTTCCGGAGCTGGTGGGCTATTTGAAGACCGTGAATTACTGGTGGGTCATCCCTGCGGTGGCGATTGCACTGATGAGTTTTTTGATCAGGGTTGTCAGGTGGCAGCTTCTCCTCAGTCCGTTCAAGAAAACGAGCTTTTGGAATGCTCATCACCCTCTTATGATCGGATTCATGCTCAATTGCCTCTTGCCTGGCCGGATAGGAGAACTGGCCCGGCCAGCTATCTTTGGCAAAAAGGAAAGCGTTGCGTTTTCAAAGGTACTGGCTACGGTGGGCGCTGAGAGGGTCTTTGACGTAGTCGTGCTGCTCCTTTCTTTTGTCATTGTCCTTACCGCTGTTGAAATCAGCCCAACGCTTGATTTGAGGTTCGGCAACTATCATCTTAACAAGGCCACCCTTGAGATGCTCGGGATGACAACCCTGCAATTGTGTCTTGGACTGATTGCATGCATTGCCATGGTGAGTATCAGACGGAGTCGCAGGTTCATAAAACGCACGATTCTGGGCCTGCCGGTGCTGCTCTTTTTTGCCAGCAACGACTTCAAGGAGAGGATCAGGGAGAAGCTTTGCGTAAAGCTCGTCCAAATTATCGATAACGTGGCTGCCGGACTGGACCTGTTGAAGAGCCCCAAAATGGTTGGCCTTTGCCTTGGTCTTTCGTTCGTGGTATGGGCAGTAGCCGGGGTTTCTTATTACGTAATGGCCCTTGGCTGTCCGGGAATTGATCTCTCTTTTCTTGAAATATATGCGACGATGGTCATCCTTTGCTTCTTTATTTCGCTCCCCTCTGCCCCGGGTTTCTGGGGCCTCTGGGAAGCGGGAGGCGTGTTTGGGCTTTTGATCTTTGGTGTCTCCGCCAAAGAGGCCGCAGGATTTACCCTGACCAATCATGTTTTTCAGATGGTTCCTGTGATCATTATAGGTCTTATTTCATCGATTGTTACTGGCGTCAATGTCGTGCAGGTAGCCCGCACAAATATTGAGGAAAAAGGTGCCCGGATAGAGATGAACCAGGCCGTTTACACGGACGAGGTGCCACATGAATATCTTGAAGACTGTAAACTCCACGGAAAGTCCATGGATTAGGCTGAGAAGGGTTGTTTATGAGAACGACAACGGGCAGGTGCTGAACTGGGATTATATCGAGCGTGTTAATGCCCGTAGCTCAGTCCTTATCATGCCTCGGTTCAAGAAATCAGGGGACTTGATCTTCATCAGACAGTACAGGGTTATCTTGGACTGCTACGTGATTGGCTTTCCTGCGGGCGTTATCTCAGATGGTGAGGACGTCGAGAAGTGTGCCCTTCGAGAACTCATGGAAGAGACCGGCTACACGGGAAGAGTCGTACAGATCTCGCCAGAGCTCACTCTCAACAGCGCATTGATCAAAGAGACAGCCCGTTGCGTGGTGGTGGAACTGGAGGAGAATGCCTCTCCAAAGGAACAGGAACTGGAGCCTTCTGAGCTGATTGAAGTCCATCGGGTGAAAAAGGATCAACTGGGTGCCTTCTTCGAGCAGGCAGCCGCAAAGGGGGATATCATAGGCGGGGGCCCATGGTACATGCTAATGGCGACTCAATACCTGTAGATTAACGAAGCAATCTTCGGGGAATTAAACCCAACAATTCACGAAAATCTGTGTAATCTGCGTAATCTGCGGATTAAATATGGATGTTTTCCCCCAATTCCTCAATCCCTTAATTCCTCAATTAATCGATTATGAACTTTTTGGGCGCATGAGGCAGAATAACCGCAAATCTTTTTCTGAAAGCCTATATGAAGATTCGTACACTCCATCCCTGGGAACTTTCCTGTAAGGAAGCCATGGAGGTTCAAAGGCGCCTTACTGGCCAGGTTCGCCAGGTGCCGCTCAAAAAACCGGTAAAGACCATCGCCGGGGCCGATGTTTCTTATGCAAAACAGGGCACAGAAGTCTATGCAGCAGTACTGGTCTTCAGTTTTTCCGATCTTGTCTTGACCGATCAGGCCCTGGCCGCTGGTACGGTGAAGTTCCCATATGTGCCCGGACTGCTGTCTTTTCGCGAGGCACCCGTACTGACAAAGGCCTTCAGGAAGATTCGCAGGAAGCCGGATGTGATTATCTTTGATGGTCAAGGGATTGCCCATCCCAGGGGGATGGGGCTTGCATCTCACATGGGTTTGATTCTGGACTGTCCAAGTATTGGCTGCGCCAAGACACGCCTTGTGGGAATGCATCCCCTGCTACCTGAAACCAGGGGAAGTACGGTTCTGTTAACAGACCAGGGGCGGGTTGTCGGAGGGGTGGTGAGAACCCGGGACCGTGTTAAACCGGTCTTTGTGTCACCCGGGCACGCTATTACCCTGGAAGAATCAATCCGTTTGGTTCTGGATTGTTGCAGGGGATACAAGCTTCCTGAACCAACCCGTCAGGCGCACATTGCCGTTAACCGGTTGCGCCTTGAAGGCGATAGCCTCGCACATTGTTGATTCTTGGTAGTGTTTGTAGTAAGTTGAAGATTTAATTCGTTGCGCTCACAATCGGAGTATTGGAGCGATGGAGTACTGGAGTGATGGGCATATATGGCTGAGTCGTTAAGTCGTTGAGTCGTTTTTAATCTGACCATTCAACTACTCAACTACTCAACTACTCAACTACTCGACCACTCAACTATTCAACCGAATTCCAAGATTTTAGACATGAGCCCCTACTGCATCATATTTATGGGTACCCCGGATTTTTCAGTGCCAACTTTAAGGGCCCTTCGTGAAAACCAATATGACGTGCTTGCCGTGGTTACACAGCCAGACCGGCCGAAAGGACGTGGACGTCGTCTGGTTCCACCTCAGGTCAAGGAAGTTGCCAGCACATTGGGCTATTCGGTGCTGCAGCCTCTCAGGATTAAGGAGCCCTGGTTTATCGAGAAAATCATAGCCCTGGATCCGGACCTCTTTGTCGTGGTCGCTTACGGCCGTATCTTGCCAGGGTCTTTTTTATCGATTCCCCATCTTGGGGCCATCAACATCCATCCCTCACTTCTCCCCAAATACCGAGGGCCTGCCCCTATCCAGTGGGCCATTATCAACGGAGAGCAAGAGACTGGCGTCACTACCATGTGGATGGATGAGGGAATGGACACAGGAGACATCCTGCTGAGCTCCAAGGTCCCTATCAGGCCGGACGATACCTCCGGGAGTCTTCACCGCCGGCTGGCTGAGGTCGGGGCACAGCTTTTGATCGAAACATTGACCAAGCTCAAGTCCGCAGATTTTGTGGGTAAACCCCAGGACAAGTCGGGTGCCACTTATGCACCTTTACTGAAAAAGAAAGACGGGCGCATAGACTGGACCAGCGACGCCAGGTCAGTGGATGCCTTTATTCGAGGGATGACCCCCTGGCCGGGTGCCTTTACCTTCCTTTTTGGCAAAAGGCTCAAGGTATTGAAGGCCAAAGACCTTCAAAAGCCAGCCAGGGAAAAGCCGGGTGCTGTTTTAGAAGGATTTCCAGGGGACTTCAATGTTGCAACAGGGCGCGGCATATTGGCCATAGAAGAGGTGCAACTTGAATCTGCAAAACGCCTTCCGGTTGAAGATTTCTTAAGGGGCTGTCCTGTGCCCGGCGGCACACTCCTTGGATAGCTGAGCATGGTAGCCGTTTCCCGTCGTATTGGCCTTTCGGTTTTAAAAGGCCTGGATGACTCAAATGCCTTCCCGGAAGGTCTCCTTGACAGGGCATTTGAACGAGAGCCGCAGCTCATAAGGAAAGACCGAGCCCTGGCTACTGAACTGGTGTATGGTGTGCTTCGGTGGCGGAGCCGCCTTGACTGGGTGATCTGCCAACTTTCAAAGACTCCCATCCGCAAGATAGACCCATTTGTTCTAAACATTATTCGGCTGGGCCTCTATCAAATCCTTTTTCATTCCCGTATTCCTCCGTCGGCTGCAGTAAACGATTCTGTGGAGATGGCCAAGGATAGAGAACCCTTTTGGGTTGTCCGCTTTGTAAACGGTGTAATGCGATCTGCGGCGCGGAGAGCAAAAGAGATCCCGCTGCCGGATTATGCTGATGATCCGGTTCAGGCCATTGCCATAAGAGAATCCCACCCTTTGTGGCTGGTCGAACGATGGGTGGAGCGCCTGGGTGTAGAAGAAACAAAACGGCTCTGCAAGGCGAACAATCAGGTTCCCGCCGTGACAGTTCGGGCCAACACTCTCAAGGTTAGCCGACAGGAGCTGCTCAACTCACTGAGAGACCATGTTAGGCAAATTACACCAACCAGATTTGCCCCGGATGGACTCTCCCTTAAAGGATTGAGGCATGCGGTTGCCGACATCCCTTCGTTCAGGGATGGCTGGTTTCAGGTACAGGATGAGGCTGCGCAACTCGTGACTCATCTGCTTGATCCAAAACCGGGTGAAACAGTCCTGGACGCCTGTGCCGGGTTTGGCGGCAAGACGGGCCACATTGCGCAGCTCATGAAAAATCGCGGCAAGATTAAAGCAATGGAAAAGCAGTCATGGAAATTGGACCGGCTCAAGACATCTTTGGCGCGCCTTGGCATTTCCGCGGTTACCACCTGGCACCATGACCTGTCAGAGTCCATTTCTGTTTCGCTTTCCGGTACTTTTGACCGGATCTTGCTTGATGCGCCTTGTTCTGGTCTTGGTGTGCTCCGGAGGAATCCGGACGCCAAATGGAAAAAAACCGAGATGGATCTCAATAGACTTCGGGCCGATCAACTGCATTTCCTTGGCTGCCTTGCCCACTTACTCAAAAGAGGTGGACGCCTGGTTTACTGTGTGTGTAGTCTTGAGCCCGAGGAAGGGGAGGATGTGGTGGAAGACTTTTTGAAGAATCAAGCCCAATTTGTTATAGATCGAGAACCCGTTGGGCTTTTCGATGTGGATGAACGCCTGGTGGACAGCTCGGGCTTTTTCAGAAGCTTACCTCATGAGCACGACATGGACGGATTCTTTGCAGTACGTCTGAAAAGGAAGTAACAGTTCACCGCAGAGACCGCAAAGAGCGCAGAGGTGCGCTTACAGCGGAAAGTAATACGTTGCCTGTTGTCGAATGCGGCCTCGACACTTTCGCTGCATCTAAGGACAGGTCCTTCCCTCGAAGAGGGATTGGGCTGCCCAAACAACAGGCCATACCGGAGCAAGCATGTGGGAATACTATTTTGAAAGCGCTGGAATGGGCCAGCCGGATACATTGGTAAGAGACTATCTTTTTAGAATGACAGATTGGCTTATATCTGAACCTCAGTCTTTGGATGAGGGAGGGACATTAGAGGGACGGCGAACCCCTCCTTGCC
>DAOVOU010000324.1 GCA_030629475.1 Desulfobacterales bacterium
GACATTCAAGTACAGGTTTCTTGCTTTCAATTGGGCCAGGAATTTCCATGGGTCCCACTTCAGTTCTTCGCAAACTTCCATTTGGCTCAACTCTTTCCGTAAAAATGGGGTCAAGTCTGCCTTTGACCCTTAGTCCGCAGATTACACGGATTAAGAATATAAAAATATGAGAGATGAAAAAACTTATGCAATAATTGGGGCGGCGATGTGAAGTTTATAAGGCGGACAGGTCTGTGGATGGGAGTGAGGAATTGGTTACGATGGTAGTTCGGCTGCGTCTAACCAGTCTTCGAATTCGACATTCAAGTACAGGTTTCTTGCTTTCAATTGGGCCAGGAATTTCCATGGGTCCCACTTCAGTTCTTCGCAAACTTCCATTTGGCTCAACTCTTTCCGGGCGTATTTGAGCAATAACCGGTCTTGCTTGTCTATGGAAAATCCTTTCCGTAGAACTTCTCGCAAATAGGCCGAACGATCCAACTTCGACTCTTGAACAAATTCATTGATCTCATTCAAAAGATCTTCAGGTATCCTTATGGTTGTTGGTTTTGCCATTCTTTTCCTCCATTAGTGAGACCAAAGCATCAGCAATGATCTCAGGCGAATATCTTCCAATTTTGCCGAGCTTTTCGAGGGACTTTCGTGCCTTCTTGAACGATATTTTTTGTAATCTAAACAATTCAACTACGATCTTAGGAGCGATAATAAACGGAACCTTAAAGAACTTTGCGGCCTTGATTGCCTTGCCGTCATCAGTAGCAAACAGCGACTTTCCCAGCTTTATTGCTAACAGTAAGGCATCTTTTTCCCCCCTGTGAAGCGATATGGGCAAGAGAAGCGTATCACCGCCAGGACTTTGAACTTTTATTGCTCCCTTTGAGATCAGGTCTGCAATCAAGGCGGCATCCGGATAGTTTTTGACCAAATCTTCCGAAGCCACCTCGATGTTTACGGCTTGTGGGACAATGATCTCAAACAAGTTGCAGACAATTTCCAGCAGACCACATTTTGCCAATAAAATGAGAGAGCTACTATCAGCCACCATCTGAGCCATTGATTACAACATCCTTTGTACACATTTTAGATAAATCGTACACCAAAAGTACTGGACTGTCAAGAAAATGTTTGGACACGGATTTCCTCAGTACGATCTCCCGGACCTACCCCAGTGAAATACGCCCCAGATAAACAAAAAGATTAAAGAAGGTTTAACGGGGTAAACTTCGCTGTCACTGACGTGTCCCAGAGAAATGGTCTTCGAATTTCACAGGATAAAAATTGCACGGGGCAGGCCCCAGTAGGATCTCCCGGAGCTACCCTGGTTAAATACGCTGCGACAAGTTAAATGCGCTGCGCTCTGACTCCGTCAATTTAACCCGTCAAGCTGTCCTTCGGAATTGAACGGGGCACGGCGGGGTAAACAGAGGACACAGAGGGAACATGTTTTTCCTCAAAAAACTCATCACTTATCTGATCCTTCCACCCGGTGTTTTCATACTTGTCTTTATAGGGAGCGGACTTTATCTGTTTAAACGACGGCGGAGAATCGGATATTTGCTGATATTTTCCGGAGTGTGCCTCTATGCATTTTCAATCGGGCCGGCGAAGGATGCACTTATAAGCCCTCTTGAGAACGCTTTCCGACTTGAAACTGGTGCAAGTGGAGATGTTATTGTCATATTGGGAAGTGGTATTGAATCTGAAGCTTTGAGTAGGCTTATGTGCGGACATAGGCTGTGGAAAGAACTACATGTTCCTTTAATACTCACAGGAAGTGGGGAAGGGACAGATGTCCCGCCAGAAGGACGGCGGGCAGGCAGAGGTCTGAGGTCAGATGTCGGAGGACGGGAAGGGACAGATGTCAGGAGTCACCCCGGTGAAATACGCTTCGCTGTCGTAAACGAATTTCACAGGGCAGGGAGGTCGGGAGTCGGGGATCGGATCTTAGGGAAAGGACAACAGATTCTTTTTGAATCGAAGAAAGAGAAGATGCGCTGGTTTTTATCTTGCTTTTTATATCAGTTCAGGTATAACATATTTTATGACAAATCCAGAAGAAAAGCCACTTGCATGGTTGGGTAGCAGCAAAAAAGACTTGATGGCCCTGCCGATGGGTGTTCGCAAGTTTTTTGGTCATGCCCTGAACTTTGCCCAGCGAGGAGAGCGGCAGGATGCAGCCAAAGTTCTTAAAGGATTTGGGGGCGCGGGTGTATTGGAGATTGTGGCTAATGACCAGGGCGGCACGTATCGCGTTGTATACACCGTCAAGTTCAGGGAGGCGGTTTGCGTGTTGCATGTGTTCCATAAAAAGAGCAAGAGCGGCATCGCAACACCAAAGCCAGATATGGACATCATCCGCGCACGCTTGAAAATCGCGGAGAAACTTTCACAGGAGATGCGAGATGAATAAGCGCATAATTGATGGCATCGAAGTTGAGATTAGTTCCGGCAACGTCTTTGCCGACGTTGGCTTGGCTGATGCGGATAAACTGAAAATCAAATCGGGGCTCGTGATTGAGATCACCAAGGCGGTGCGCAAGCTTGACCTGTCGCAAGAGGAAGCCGGTCGCCGTATGGGGTTGCCTCAACCCAAACTATCCGGCCTGCTCCGTGGTGATTTTTCCAACGTATCTGAACGGAAATTAATGGATTGCTTGAACCGATTAGGCTACGATATTGAGATAAGAGTTAAGCCTGCAGCCAGGCCAGTTGGGCATCTGATGCTGGCCGTAGCATGAAAAAATAGGGAACCCAACAGGGTCACCCATTAAAGATTAACTATTGAGCCACAGACCCACACAGACGGAAAGAGACAGAGGACAGAGGACAGGGGTCAGAGGACTGAGGACGGAGGTCAGATGTCGGAGGACGGGAAGGGACTGAGGACGGAGGTCAGATGTCGGATGTCAGAAGGGCAAGAGCAAGAGACAGAGATCCGCACCCCAGAGGAATAGCCTTCGCCCCGGAGAAATAGGCTCTGCATTTCACTTGGTAAACATTTCACAGGGTAAAGATTCCACAGGGCAGGGATTACGCCCCGGAGAAATAGCCCTACGGTCCCGGTTAAATGGTCTCCGAATTTCACAGGATAAAGATTTCACCCCGAAGGAATAAAACAACAACTACATTCCATTGGGCAGGCAGGGTAAACAGATTGACGCAGATTAAGAAACCAGAGATCGGAGGTAAAGGGACAGACAAAAACATCTTTTTATCCCCAATTCACCATCAAAAAAAGTAAAAAACCTCGTTGACCCTGTAAAAACAGGATGATAGAGTAGTTTTGATACAACGAAACTATCATCAACGAGGTGTAACAATTATGGCACAAGGCACTCTTCCTTTCA
>DAOVOU010000336.1 GCA_030629475.1 Desulfobacterales bacterium
CTGCGAGCGAGGCGTTGGCAGGCGGGTCCCCCTTTACAAAAGGGGGACTTTCAAAAGCTCCCCCCTTTCTTAAAGGGGGGCTGGGGGGGATTTTATAAGGCATAACAATCATGAATTGATCCTTAATTCAACAGCATTGTGGTATGGGTGGGGGGTGACGTGGGAGCGATAACCATGGGAAGGTTCCTTCGAAACAGGCGCGGGATGGCCCTTATCCTGACGATTTTGATCATTAGCCTGATCGTTGCGTTGACGCTCCAGTTCAATACATCCATGCGGTCTGATCTGCATGCAGCCGTCAATCTGCGGGATGGCATCAAGCTCGGCTATATTGCCAAGTCAGGATTCAACTATGCCCTTGCGGTTCTCGTTGAGGACGCCTCAAAAGATAACGTCGATTCCCTGCATGATGCCTGGGCAGATTCCAAGGCCCTTTCTGAGAATTCGGCTGACCGATTTGACGAGGGCCGGTTTGAGCTCAAGGTGTCAGACCATTCGGGAAGGATTCAGATTAACAAACTGGTCGACGGGAAACAGTATAATGAGAACCAGAAAAAACTTCTAGAACGATTCTTGAAAGCTCCAGAATTCGGGCTTGGGGAGGAAGAAGTTCAAACCATCATTAGTGCTATCAAGGACTGGATCGATGACGACGATGTCACGACCGGGTTATATGGCGCAGAAGGTCCTGGCCATTATGAGAGACTGGAGAAACCTTACTCGTGCAAAAATGCCCCCATTGAATTCTTAGAGGAGTTGCTTCTTGTCAAAGGCATAACCAAGAAGCTCTATGAACGCATCTTCCCATACCTAAGCCCTCACGGCGATGATGGAAAAATCAATCTCAATACAGCTCATCCTCTGGTATTAAGAGCCCTTTCAGACGAGACAACAGAGGATCCAGAGATGGTCGAGAATATGGACGAGTACCGTAACGACCAAGACAAGGACCTGAAATCCATAAATTGGGACGACAGGGTTGGGATGCGCGGGGTAAACCATGACCCGGGACTGCTCACCACCCAAAGCACCTACTTTGAGATCACCTCAGAAGGTTTCAAAGGGGCCATGGCCAAGCAGGTCACGGGAATGGTCGAAAGAAAAGAGGACGGATTCGATATCCTTTCATGGAAAATAGAATAAGTATGAGCCTGAACCTCGCCAGAGGGCTTCCGGCTTAGAGGAAGAAATGGAGAAATGGAGGAATGGAAAAACAAAACACTCCAGTACTCCAATACTCCATCACTCCAGTTTGCAACCTACAAAACAAAGTGCTATAATTTGAACAAGTTGCAGAAATTCCAGGGCGTCAAACAATGCAAAAGATTCTTGGTCTTGACATAAGCTCGGATTCGGTTGCAGCAGTCCAGGTTAAAGGTGGACTGAAGGGGCATCACGTCACAGCCTGCGCCCATGTAGTGATCGAAGAGGCGGGGGGCGTAGAGGAGGCTTTGAAGGCACTGGTCGAACAGGTGGGTCATGAGGCAGATACCTGTATCAGCTCGATTCCGGGAGAGCATGTATCGTATCGGAATCTCCGAATGCCTTTCAGAGACAACAAAAAGATCAGGCAGACCCTTGCCTTTGAACTTGAAACCATGGTCCCTTTTCCAGTGGAGGATTTGCTTGTCGATTTCACTGTGGTTGACCGGTCGGACCAAAGCGAAATCCTTGCCGCCTCTGTCAAGCGCGCATATATTTCCGAATATCTGACTCACTTGCAGGCCAACGGAATCGATCCCGCTGTCCTGGATATCAGTGGTGTGCCCACGGTCTGCTGGCTGTTAAGGCAAGCGGGAACACCCGACGATGGACTCCTGCTGGAAATTGGTCTCAAGAGAAACACCATGATCCTTTATCTCAAGAGACACATCGCCCTGGTCCGCACGTTTTCCTTTAACGGGAGTGCCATTGCCCGCCATTCAGACACCCAGGCGGCTGAGCAAATTGAATCCCGTCTCAGGTCGTTTTGCACAAAGGTTCAAAATACACTCCATGCCTTTGGATCTCATACCGCGAAGACGGTCCGCCCCCAAAAGGTTTTTATTACGGGTAGCGGAGCCCTTTATCCGGACACAGAGAGCCTCTTAAACCGATTTCTTGACCTTCCGGTTGAGCGAATCGACCTGGCCACGGATCCAAGGATTCACATGGACGAAAGTATCGCTCGTGTCTGGAATTCTGCACTCATGGACAACGCACTGGCCCTGGCAGTACGGGTAGCCAAACAGAGCCTTGGTTTCAATTTCAGGAGAGATGGATTCGAGGTCAAAAAAGAGTACTTCGGACATAAGGAGGAGATTCGAAAGGTTGCAGCCTTCCTAATAGTCGTTCTCTGTCTTCTGTGCCTTGATCTCGGTGTGGATTACTACTCTTTGAAAAAACGGTACAATACACTGGATCGACAAATCACGGAGGTGTTCAGACAAACGCTTCCTGATGTAAGACGGATTGTGGATCCGGTCCACCAGATGAAGGTTAGAATAAATGAAATCAAGAAATCAGCCCTGTCGCTTCCTGGAATTGGTGCGAACAGGAAGGTTCTTGACCTGCTAAGGGATCTCTCGCTGCGGGTCCCTGAATCCGCGGATGTGCGCGTGACCCGCATAGTGGTTGACCCGGATACGGTTCTGATCAGGGGTGAAACTGACACATTCAACACCGTGGACACTATCAAGAAAGGATTGGAGTCCTCAGCCCATTTTAACGCGGTAACCATCAGTTCTGCCAATCTTGATCGATCCGGCAACCGGGTCCGATTTGAGATGAAATTGGAACGGGTTAGGTGAATCATGAAACTTGCAAAACGTGAAAAATATTTTGTGTTGGTTGCGGCCTGCTCCATAGCAATTTTTTTCCTGTTGCAGTTTCTCGTCTTTCCCTTCTTTGAAAAAAAACGGCGTATTCAAAGGGGCATCAGCACAAAAGAACA
>DAOVOU010000055.1 GCA_030629475.1 Desulfobacterales bacterium
ACCTTTGTTTCTTCATTTGGTATTGGTTTTTCATTCGACGTTGGAATAATTTGAGGAGCGGAGCGACATCATTATTCGACGTTCGACGTTCAATGTTCGATGTTGGATGTTCATCTTTTAATATGTTCGATGTTCGATGTTCGATGTTCATCTTTCAGAACACCCCCGTACGGCATAAATGCAACCTGTGAATGTTTACAAAATAACTTAGCTCTTATGGGGTTTATCCCCGCCCGAAAAGGTTGCCTTAATTCAACAGCATTAATGATTAGAGGGGATAACATCTGCCAGCCCTGGCCACCCATGATGCATCGTTGACAGGGTCTTGGTGGTGTAGTATCTGACGGACGAATAATACATAGCGGTTCGGGAGCGATTTCGGTGAAGATTATTATTGTTGGCGCAGGTGAGGTTGGTTTCCACATTGCCAGCCGCCTTTCCCTGGAAAACAAGGATGTTATCGTTATTGAGAAAAATGCGGATGCTTTACGCCGTATTTCTGAAAACCTGGATGTGCAAACCGTCGAGGGCTCTGGAAGTAGCCCGGCTATGCTCGAACAAGCGGGCATAAAAGAGGCTGATATCTTGCTGGCCGTCACCAACAGGGACGAGACCAACCTGGTGGCCGCCCTTTTTGCCAACATCCTTTCCCCCACAACCATCAAGCTGGCCCGTATCAGAAGCGAAGAATACCTCATGTATCAGCATGCCTTGAGCCATGATCCTTATCGAATTGATGTGATGATAAACCCGGAGGCCGAGGCGGTCAAGTCGGTTGAAAGACTGCTGAAAATTCCCGGGGCTGTGGATGTGGGTGAATTTGCCGACGGCCGCATCAAGGTCATTGGGGTGCGCCTGGACGCAGATTCCCCTGTCACCGGGACCAGACTAATTGATCTAAAAAAGAAAACGGGCAACAAGAAAATCCTTTTGGCAGCTATTATCAGAAATGAAAAACTCATTATCCCCTCTGGGGAGGACCAGCTCCTAAAAGGGGACCTGATCTACTTTGTTTCAGAAGAAAGGGAACTGAAGGAGGCATTGAAAATCTTCGGAAAGCGGGCTGAACCCTTTAACAGCGTCCTCATTGTGGGAGGCGGAAACCTCGGCCTCAGGTTAGCCAATGCCCTGGAAAGGCTCTCCATACATACCAAGCTGATTGAAAAAGACCCTGATCGCTGCCGGCACCTGGCAGAACTTCTTGATAAAGTCGTAGTCCTACAGGGAGATGGCTCCGACCAGGGGCTACTTCAGGAAGAAAACGTCCAGAATATGGATGTGGTGGCAACGCTGACGGGAGACGAAGAAACGAACATCCTCACGTCCCTTCTTGCCAAACGGATGGGAGCGCACAAGACTGTTACACGCATTAGTAAGTTCAGCTACTTTCCTTTGGTTTCTGCCATCGGCCTTGAACACATCGTTAGCCCGAGACTTGCTGCTATCAATACCATCCTGCAGCATGTTCGACGGGGCAAAGTCTTGTCTGCCATGACGCTAAAGGGGGAAGAGGCGGAAGCCCTTGAGGCTGTTGCACTGGAAACCTCTGACATTGTGGGAAAGCCTCTGCGGCAGATCCGATTTCCCCAGGGCGCTCTGGTTGTGGCCATAATTCGTGGAGACGAAGTTATTATCCCAACGGGCGATAGCGTCATCCTGCCACAGGATCGAATCATCATCTTTTCTACACCACAAAGCATCCCCGAGGTTGAGAAGGCCCTCATGGTCAAGCTGGAGTACTTCTAAATGCGCCTGCGTTACACCCTCCATCTGGTAGGGATTTTAACCTTCTTTCTCGGCCTGACCATGGTCTTTCCGCTCCTTTTTGGCCTTTACTACCAGGACGAAAGCGTTGTGCCACTCTTGAAATCGATGGCGGTAACCCTGGGAAGCGGCCTCGTACTCTATTTCATCTTCAGAAGCGCCAGGGGCGAGATCATGAGCCATCGAGAGGGGATCGGCGTGGTTGCCATCGGGTGGACCGCTGCTGGTCTTTTTGGGGCCCTCCCTTATTATTGGGGAGGCGTGTTCAACACCTTTGCTGATGCCTTCTTTGAATCTATTTCGGGTTTTACCACCACAGGGGCTTCAGTGCTAATGAACATAGAGGTGGTCCCGCGAGGATTTCTCTTCTGGAGGAGCCTTACCCACTGGCTGGGCGGCATGGGGATTATTGTGCTTTCCCTGGCCATCCTGCCGTTGCTGGGCGTCGGAGGCATGCAGCTTTACAAGGCAGAAGTCCCGGGGCCTGTGCCTGATAAACTGAAACCCCGGATAAGGGACACGGCCATGGTCTTGTGGAAGGTCTATCTGCTTTTCTCCGCAGCAGAGGCCCTATTGTTCGTGTTAGGAGGCATGGACCTGTTTGATGCCCTCTGTCATACCTTCGGGACTATGGCCACCGGGGGATTCTCCACACGAAACGTCTCCATCGGCTCGTATCAGAGTCCGTACGTCGATACAGTGGTTATTCTCTTCATGCTCTTTGCCGGAATCAATTTTTCCCTTCATTATCAATGCCTGAAGGGAGATCTCCGTGTATTCTGGCGCAACCCGGAATTTCGTTTTTTCATCGGAGCGGTTGTCATCTTTGTTCTTGCAGTCAGCTTCAACGTCTATCATACGGTGTATCACACCTGTTCCGAGGCCATACGTTTTGGGGCGTTCCAGGTGATCTCCATCATTACGACCACCGGGTATGTCACGGCCGATTTTGAAAAGTGGCCCTCTCTTTCCCAGAACATATTGCTTTTTTGCATGTTTCTGGGAGCCTCGGCAGGCTCCACTGGCGGCGGGATGAAGTGCCTGCGCATAATGCTCCTTTTGAAGCATTCGTATAAACAGCTCTTTTTCCTGATCCACCCCCATGCAGTCACACAGGTCAAACTTGGAGGTCACCCCGTATCGAACGAAGTCCTGCACAGCATATGGGGATATTTTATGCTTTATCTGGGTCTATTTATCCTGTGCTCCTTTCTCCTTGCCGCTATGGGCGTTGATGTCGTGACCTCCTTTGCCGCCGTTGCAGCCACCATTGGTAATATCGGGCCGGGGCTGGGAATGGTAGGCCCTACCGATAACTATGCCCATATCCCGGTGTTGGGCAAGTGGTTACTCATCCTGTGTATGCTCTTGGGACGACTGGAAATCTACACGGTTCTCGTCCTGTTTGTACCTGAGTTTTGGCGTAAGTAGGCGGCGTCTAGTAAGCGCCAGGGCGGGCCGGGTTTTTCTTTCGGAGGCATTGTCCAAGTTCTGTCGCGCTCTCCGAGGCGTGGGCTCTACGAGCCGGAGGCCTGGGGGCATAGGCGCTAACTTAACAATTCGCGGTTTTCACGTTGGTACTCATGTGTGGCATGGACAAATTTGTTTGTCCGTGCCCTTTTGGCAAAAACACAAATGAACAGCTCGTGAAAATATACAATCGTCTATCGGCAATTCCACTCAATAATGGCAACTGTCGATAACAGGAAAACGTCAAGAAATAAGCATGACCGGAATCATTCAAATGGTGAACGGTTTTTCTTTTCTGTTGTTTCATATGAGATCTTTTGCACGGACAAACAAGTTTGTCCATGCCACCCCTGTCCTGTCCCCGTCACTCTTTGTGTTAAGTTAGCGCTCATGCCCCCTGGGGGGGGAGAGGGGTTTGGCCTGCCCTAGCGCTTTGCCTCCATTACATGCTATCAAGCTCGCGGGCCAGGTCTGGGCCAGGGGTGATGGGGTTCAAAATATCAAGAATTTTGTCCTTGACAAAAAGAAGGGGCTGTACTAAAAGAGAGAATCACTTTTTTTTCATATTTGGGTTGTTTAGGTGGCTGTTTTTTATGGTTTTTTTATTCACGAGATTCCAAGCAAACCCCTGCCAGGACAAATAAATTCAACCCTTGCTGTTAAAGCAAATCTGAAAGAATACAAAAAAAATAACAGGAAAGGAGGAGAGGCCCAAAATACCCGGAGTACACGTGCAGTAGCCGAAACGCTAACTTAATGTTAAGCCAGTAAAAGAGTAAGGAGGTATGCAATGTCGATACTGATAGAAAGGCCACCGCCTCATGGAGGCAGACTTGAAGAAAGGGTTGTGCATGATCCTGAGCTGGGAAGAAAGTTGATTAAGGGTTGTCCTACGTTTGACATCAAGGCCACATTGGATGACAGTGGCACACCTGTAAGAAACGTCTACAGGGAGATCATGTCCATCTGCTACGGTTTCTTTTCTCCTGTTGACGGGTCAATGCACAAAGCAGAGGTTGATAGGATATTAAAGGAGAGAAGGTTGTTAAACGATTGGGTTTTCCCATATCCGCTCGTCTTTGATATCTCTGAAGAAGACCTCAAGAATTTGGGTGTTGGAGTGGGCGACAGGGTCTGTTTGAAGCTTAAGGGAAAACCCTTTGCAATCCTTGACATTGACGAAATATGGAGAATTGATAACCCGGAAGAGTTTGCTACCAAGGTCTTTGGGACACCTGAAGCCAACCCGGAGGTTGTCCAAGAGCCATTTGACAAGAAAATGCCGGGGTGGGTTATCTACAAGAGTTTGAATCGGGTGGTATTAGCCGGGAAGTTCAGGATCATCAATGAGCCCACACTCCTGCCGCCCTTTGACAAGTTCTGGTTTCCTCCTGTGAAGTCCAGGCAAGAATATGACAGGAGGGGATGGAGGACCGTAATAAACCATCAAACGAGAAATGTCCCACACATCGGCCATGAGTTCCTGATGAAGGATGCCGGTTACACGGGCGACATGGAACCCTGTCACGGCATACAGGTAAACGCGATCATTGGTGTCAAGAGACCGGGGGATTATCCGGATGAGGCAATAATCGAAGGTCATGCGGCGGTTAATGAAGGAGGCTATATCAAGCCTGAAAGGCACATAGTAACATTCACTCTGTGGGACATGAGGTACGGAAATCCTCTTGAATCCATGTTACATGGGATCATCAGGCAGAACATGGGCTGCACACACCACATGTTCGGAAGAGACCATGCGGCTGTGGGTGAATATTATGAGATGTTTGCCACACAAACACTCTGGAGCAAGGGAATACCGAGTTATGGTTTTCCTGCCTCTATCAATGATGTGCCGTATGGCTTACAGATCAGGCCTCAGAATATGAAAGAATTCTGGTATTGTCCTGTATGTAACGAGATCGCATACAGTGAATGCTGTGGCCACACAAAGGAAAAACAGAAATTCAGTGGGAGTTTTGTCAGGGGCATGGTGGCAGAAGGTCTCTTTCCACCCAAGGTTATCTTCAGGCCCGAGGTATACAAAGTGATTGTTAAGTGGTGGAAGGAATTCGGGTATCCCTTCTGCAATGCAAAGTATGTGAAAGAAAAGGAAAAGAGACTTGAAGTAGATTTACCTGATATGTAATATGGATATCTAATTAGGAGGTGTAATATGGCTAAGTCCATAGCTGTGCTTTTGGATGACAAGAGGATAGGAGCAGTCAAGGGAAGTGACCTTGAGGGCAAGATAGAGCAGATGTTTGGAGGGCAGTTATCTTGCTTTATTGTGGAAATGGATGACGCTAAGGCCAAACAAGTCATGGATGCGTTTGACACTGCGAGGGTAGATTCAAGAGGATTTATTACGGACGTGCCCATAGCATTTAACAGGGTCATCTTTGAAGAGATAGCCAGGACAAAGTCCCTTGGCGCAGAGGCCGTAGATGGCGTTTTGGCCCGGGTAGATGAGATACAGAAGGCGGCTGCAAAGGAGAAAGAATTCCTACCTTGTCCGGAGTTCTAGGTCTTTTGTGTTGTCTGGTAAGTTCCTGAGCGCCTATCAGCCCTCTTAGGCCTTGGTCTTAGAGGAGAATAAAAGGCTTACGCCTGAATTCCTAAAGCTGTAGCTTGAGGAGTCTAGAAAAAGAAAAGGGAGAGACGCTTCAAGTCTCTCCCTTTTTGTTTTTTGTTTGCAAAGTCCCCTCCCCCACCCTAACCCTCAATGCTGGGTGCCATGGACAAACTTGTTTGTCCGTGCCCGCTTTCCACTCGAGACTTTCTACATGGACAAACAAGTTTGTCCATGGCACCATAACTGTTGACAAGGCGGAACAGTTTAACCGAACATTTACGGACCTGTGCGGTTAGCATGTTGCCCTGCGGAGGCCGTAGCCCTGTTGAACATGCCCCGCGGCTCCATACCCTGTAGCGTGCCCCCTCTGCGGGGCACATATTGTGGGGGACAGAGCCCCCACGCTACGATCTGTCGGGTTGGACCACCTGTATTAACCGGCGAGGTGGATTTTTCAGGCAACCGCACAGGTGGACATTTACTTACAACGCATGTCTTACCCACAGCTTTAGGCACGTTAGCTTACATTAGGACCTCCTTCACAAAAAAAAGCCCCTTGGGCCGACTTCCGTGCCGACTCAAGGGGCATCTCGTCAAAAAGAGAAATCGATACCTAAATCCAATACCCGTGAATCAATTTTTCAAGGGGCTACCTAAATCCGCATTCCGCATTCCGCATTCCGAAATCGTATTAACATGGTTCCCTCCCAGAATACCGGGAGTAGGCCATGGCCAGTGTTCGGTAAACCAGATGGGCAAGCTTACAGTATGGTATGTAAGTAGATATTGAAAAAACAAGAACCAGATGGACAAAATACATCGGATAGCAAATATATCGCCAGTCGGCCAATCTTGTCAACTCGGTCAACCCGCCGGTTATGACCAGGCCGAGTATTAGAATGATCAGGGACCAGTCAAAGTAGCTCCCTTTGCTCATATTACCCTTTTCTTTACGACGGTTTGAGATCATCAGCAAAATACCAACAAAGAGTGCAATGGCGCTCAGATTGGCTAAGATCTTTACAGGATTCACCTGTGAATAAGGACCCGGGACCTGGAGTATGTACAGAGCTACAAAAAAAAGACCTGTTACAGTGAAAAGCCCGATGAACGAATACATCACAAGGAGATGAGCAATATCCCTATCCTTGTTTGTAATGCACTGCCGAAACTTGAACTGCCCCAAAATGACAGGCAGAGTACAGACCAGATATTTCAGAAAGTCCGGGATATTGAGGTCTGTCCGTTTCGCCCTTCCGTCGGCAACGGCGTTTTTGTGCATGTCTTTCATGAACCTTGATATGCCGATTCCAAAGACCAGGGGGACCCACAGCATATGCAAAGGCACAAAGATAAGGTCCACAAACAGGGTGGGAAAGAACTTGTCAAAATGGATGTGACCCTCCGGTATATTCAGGTGTCCGGTTGTTCCAAGCAGAACGAGATATATTGCCACAGGTATGGCAAGGAGCAACAACCAGAATCTCGAATCAATAACGATCCTGCCCAGCCAGCTCGGCCAGGCATATTCCCGAATGCTGTAAGCCCGAACAGCATTCAGCACATCCCCGGGCCTTGCCCCCCTCGGACAGTAAGTGGCGCAATCATTACAGTAATGGCATAACCAAACGTCCATGTTGCCAATGAGTTTGTCCTTGAGCCCCCACTGGGCCGCAATCATTTCCTTTCTTGGAAATGGTTTTTCGTCCGGAGAGATGGGACACACCACTGAACACGTGGCGCACTGGTAGCACTTCTTAAGTGTCTCTCCCCCAAGTCCTACAAGCTGTTTGACAAATTTAAGGTCCGGTTCCACCCAGTAGCTATTTGCCATTTTCATACCTCCTCAATGCCGTTACTACCTGATTGTTGTGTTCATCGGGTTCATTGGGTTTATTGGGAATTTGGAAACTCATATCTTCTATACGTCCGAACATTCCATATTCTGGACTAAGGCAACCGTGCCCGCCCTGGCGCGACATCACAATAATAACCGGTGCCATGTAAAAACCCGGTCTGGGCCAGGGTTGCCGGATTTTCCGCCGACACGGCCGGCTCGCTCCATAATGTAACCAAAAACGAGTTTCCAAATTTCTGGTTTATTGGGTTCATTGTATTGATCGAGTTTATTGTGCCTATTGTCTTAACATTGTTGATCTGAACCCAACAAACTCAACAAACCCAACAAACCGAAGAACCCTAAAAGCCCTTAAAGGGGTTAGGACCAACCTCTTCTATAGTTGCCATGAACTCGCTGATGATACCCGGAATCTTGTCGTATTCATCAATGGCAATCTCGACCTGCTTCACGCGCTCTTTTTCAAGGGCCAGGCTCAGTAAAGCCTCGCCGATTTTCTCCATGCGGATATCGCACAGTTCGCTTCCCTTGATAAAGTGACATTGGTAGTCATCCCCAAACTTGCAGCCAAGCATCAAGATACCATCGATCCCTTTGGACAGGGCATCCTTGATCCAGACCACGTTCATAGACCCGAGGCACCTGACAGGAATGATCCTTACAAAGGGCGAATAGCTCAGCCGATGCAGCCCTACCATATCAAGGGCCGGGTAGGCATCATTCTCACAGGCCATGATAAGAACCCTGGGCTTTTCTTCCTCCTCGGGCACATCCATGGCCTTGACCATGGAACCAATCGAATCAATGCTGTAATCCGCAAAGTTGATAATACGCTCCGGGCAGGCCCCCATGCAGATGCCGCACCTTCGACATCGGGTCGGGTTGGGAAGGGGCGTCCCCTTTTCATCGTCATCCAGGGCGCCAAACGGACATTCTTCAGTGCATCGCTTACACTGAGTACACCTCTGGAAGAAGAAATCAGGGAATGACATATCCCCTGACCTGGGATGAACAGCCACACCTCGGTTAGCTGACTCGATGCACTGAATGGCCTTGAGGGCAGTGCCGGCAGCATCCTCCCTGCATTCCTGGATACTCATAGCCCTGCGCACACACCCGGCCACATAAATACCGGTCCTTCGGGTCTCATACGGAAAACAGATGAAATTCGAATCTGCATATCCGTCAAAAAGATCCAGATCCAGAAAACCCGGTCCCTGTCGATAGGCCAGGTTCAAGACCGGATCATCCTTTGTGGTGGGCACCATGCCCGTGCCCAGCACCACCATATCCACGTTCACCTTGATGCTCTCACCAAGAAGGGTGTCCTTTGCCTCCAGGACAAGGGTGCCATCGCCATTTCCAGACACACTCACCACATCCCCCTTGGTCAGAAAGATCCCTTCGTCTTGCTGGGCGCTCTTGTAAAAGT
>DAOVOU010000092.1 GCA_030629475.1 Desulfobacterales bacterium
ACCGGGTTTCTATATGGCACCAATTATTATTCTCGTGTCGCGCCAGGGCGGGCCGCCCCTACGTAGGGTCGGCTTTATGCCGACCGCTCAGGCACGTCGCGCCAGGGCGGGCCAAACCCTCTCCCCCGTGGGCGAAAGGGTAGGGTGAGAGGGCGCAATTCTCAAGTTATAAAATCGCTGCGCGATTTTATATAACGCGGCTACGCCGCTTGAAAAAGGAAATTCCTATACTATCAAGTTACTGAGAAGTTATAGGCGTTCCCAGTATCTCATTGAATTTACCTCGTTTTTGGCCTCTGGAAATCCGGATATAGCCATTTTTTTCTTTAGTTTCTCCGTCGCTGAACCGATTAAAAGCATAAAAGGATACACCATCTCGAGAAAAAAGGCATGATGTATGCGTGACAATATACATAAAGGATACCAAAAATAAGTAGAGGGAAGGCGAAAAAAATGTTACAAGAAGAATTGAATTTCATCCAGGTTGTGTCGATCGTTACTTCCGGCATGGGATGCACAATAGACAGCATTGACATCAAGGGGAGGTCCATCTCGATTATCTGCCCTAGCGGCAAAGAGCAGGAAATGGAGTGCGCCATGGCTATAGGAGAGATCATAGAAGGTAAACGCGATTCCAAGGGTGTATGGGCTCTCTGTCAGTGATAGCAGGCTTAGATAATCATATCATATCATTTTTGCGCAACCCTACGGATCTTGCCTCTGAAACGGTACGGCTCCCGTGGAGGCTTTACTGTAATGTCATGATTTGTATATGTCTTGTATTCGTCCAGATACCTTTCATCCAGGCTCAGCTTTGTTATGAAATAATTGGCCAAGTGTTGACGGGTTTGACTGGGTAGCGCCCGCATGAAATTTCCCCCCTTCCTTTTTATGGCCTTTATCACCCCGTAGCGCCCGTAATTGTAAGACGCCATTGCAGCGATTTCCGGGTCAAGTATATTCTTTTCATCAGGGTAATAATTGTTCTCTTTGCGTCTTAATTGGTATGGATAGTAGAGAGACCGTTTCCCCTTTGGTTTTGCTTTCATATATCGTTCAGAAAAGAAGATATAGTCTGTCAAAAACTGGAGGGTCCCCTCGCAAATATTTAATCTCGGGTCTTGTGCCGCTTCCTTGTAATCGGTTCCCGGATCTACCAGCCGCCAAGCGTTCTCAAGGAGTCTTCGACTTGAAAGTGGAAAGATTTCTTGTGCTTGTGACAAATGCCCATCCCTCTCTGCCATTTCCGCCCTCTCAGCCATTCTGATTAATTCCGCAAATTTTCTGCGAGCATGTAGATAACCGTTTAGGGTTACTTGAAGGGGGCCCCGTGCATTTTCACTCGATATCGCGCGCGGATTTCCGGAACTTTCAGCCCACATCAGAGCCTTTATTGTAGACGATAGGCCTGGATGGTCAGTAAGGTCAATACTGTTTACAGTCTCGTCGATAAAACGAAAGTTATCCAGGGTATCTTTATGTAAAATAACAGGATGTATATGTTGCCTGTATCCAAAATTATCAATAATGTACTTGATGTCTGCAAATTTTTGGTGGCGAATTATCTTTTCCGAGGCCTCCATGGCTAATTGTTTCGTGGCTTCCTCTTTTTCCAATCTGGCGATATCCATAACCCCAGCTTGCCGTCTTCTAATTTCATTTTTTGCAGCGAGTTGTGCCAACCGGTTGAGGTCTGCTTTGTCGTTTTGATGGTATACAAAAAAAGTAAGAATTTTACCGGTCGCTTTCAGTTTTTCAGCAAGAGATACGTGTTCCTCCTGATAGTTCTCTTCAATGGCAAAACAGGTATATTCCCCCTTGCCGGGCAGGGATGTTTTGATGACCTTCAGGCCAATCATGTTTTTCCCTTTTAGATCGTTTTGCAGGGGGTGAATACGTGGTAAGAAAAGTTCTCTGAAGAGATCACGCACGTTAACCGGAAGTCCATTGACCTTTGATGTGCGAGAAAACGGACGGCCTTTTCTATTTTCCCCGTGAGCCCCTTTATATCGCTGGCCAGCCGTCTCTTCCTCAAGAAATGCATACCTTCCATTAGATATACTCACTAACAAATCGGCCAGAGTGAACTTTGCTCCTTCAAGCGGATCATCTTTTGGTATTTTCTTTGGATGAATACAAAAATCTCTTCCCAATTCCGCAGAAAAATCGTTCAGCTCCTCGGCTAATCTCCCCAATGCCATATCGATCTGGATTTGTAATTCATCCGCAACAACATGGACCACCCTCAGGTAAGTATGTTTTCCTACACTTACAGTAGTCAAATAGAATGGAATCTCTCTCTCTTCTAAGGCATCAAGGTATGGCTTAAGCTGTGCCTTTGGGGATCGTAACTGATCAAGCCGGAAAGAACCGAGGAGGAAATTATGTTTCTTTTTGGGAATTAGCTGCCAACTGTATCCAGCATCGTAGGTTTTCCAGGATCCCCTCCCTATCTTTTCTTGCAAGTTTCTTTTGTTCTTTGTGACATATGCGTCCCCTTCACGAACACTCTTGAACAGAAGGTCCTTACCGTCGAAACTCTTAAGAAAAATACGGAACGGGGCCCGGTCGATTTTCCTCCCATCCCTGCCGCCTGTAATTTTGCGAGGATAGCCCAATATCACCTCAATACCTTTAGACCCGAGTTCCTGGCAAAACTGGTTGGCTTCAGGAAGGCCAGCAAATTTTTTTATCAAAACCACAAAACGCTTTTTCTTGTCCTTGGCTCCGGGTATGTCGATCTTGTCATAATTGCGTAGAAGGATGACTTTAGGCTTTCTCATGGGAATTGGCTTCTCAATCCGATATGCCCAACGCTTTGCATGAATGGTCAAACCATATAGCCTCAGGGCCTTCTGTGCCAACAGATTACCAATTCGATGTCCCCTCTTTTTCAGTGCATACAGCCCCTTTTGGTCTGTAACAACAATACTACGGAAATATTTTTTCCCCTTGGATGTGACCGGTACACACGTTACGTTGAAAACCTCTATTGTTGGATAGGTCAGCAGAATCTTGGAGAGCTCCCGATTAACCTGTTTCACGCGTTCAAGGTCGGTGAGAGAGAAAAAACTGATGGCATAACGTGTCGTCTCATTGGCAGTTGCCGCCAGTGTGATGTGTACTTGTACAAAGATGCTAAAAAGTATTGAGGCTGCACAAAAGAGCTGTGGCATATATCTGATGGATATCATGTTTTTCCGGGCCGTAGCTATCATTCCCTTTGTCCAACCACTATGTCATACTAACCCACGGAGCAGGTAAAATCTGTACGTGGTATTGTCTTTTGAGGGGTCTTCTTTGATATGATTTCGGGAATAAACTCCTGTTTGCGGAAAAGCTTATCACCTTGTTTCTTCAACCATACGAATGCGCCCAAAAAGCCAAGCCCGGCGAAGAGGCCGACAAGAAAATTCTCATCAACGGAAATCAGCCTGGATAGCAAAAATCCCAAAAGTATGCCTCCTGCGAGGGCAAGTATGGGTACCATATAGACGAAGAATGACGCCTTTAGCAGGGAAGAACCCCTGATACTGATGGTCACAACATCGTCAGGCTCAGCCCCGACAGTGTTGCGTGCCCTTATCTCCGCATTGGCGCCACCACCCCCAAGGGAGATGCAAACATCCTTGGCCTTGCAACTCTCGCACACGGGTTCCAGTCTGGTCACCACCAGGGCCATGCGACCCTGGATCGCTTTTACCACGCCAGTTTTGGTCAGCAGCTCAGCCATGTTCTTTACCCTCAAAAGTTGATCTGAATGATGGGAATCAATTTCCGTTTGACCGATGTTTGTCATATGTTTTAAGGTTCGTTCAGACTTTTCCTGGAGGGAACCTTATCATGGAATCTTTCAAAAATAAAGTCCTTGAGGCCACTGAGTTTGTTCGGGGCAAGATCGTAGACCAGCCGCTGATAGGATTGCTAATCGGAACCGGCCTGGGCGACACGGCGGACGACATGAACAACGTTATATCATTTGATTACAAAGACATACCTCACTTCCCGATCTCTACGGTTCCAACCCACCACGGGAGGGTGCTGTTTGGCAAGATGGCAGGCAAGGCGGTCATGGCCATGCAGGGGCGGTTTCACTATTATGAAGGATACAGCATGCAAGAAATCACCCTCCCTGTACGGGTCATGCAGATGCTGGGGGTCAAGACACTTATATTGTCGAATGCAGCAGGCGGGATTAATCACCTGTTTGATACAGGTGACATCATGGTCATCACCGACCACATCAATCTTACGGGCAACAATCCCCTAATCGGGCCGAATGTGGATGAGTGGGGGCCGCGGTTTCCTGACATGTCTCAAGTATATGACCGCGGGCTGATAGCTCTGGCCGAACAGGCTGCCCTCGAAAACAATATCCGGGTCCAGAAAGGTGTTTATGCGGGGCTCCCTGGCCCCTCTCTTGAGACCGGCGCTGAAATTCGGTTTCTTAAAACCATTGGGGCGGATGCCGTGGGGCTCTCTACGATCCCCGAAGTGATTGCAGCGGTCCATGGCGGGATGGCGATCCTCGGGTTTTCGGTCATTACCAACATGAATCTTCCGGATCATTTGAAGCCCGCTCGGGTAGAGGAGATCATCGCCGCTGCCGAGAGAACAGCACCCCGCCTTCGGGCCATCATCAGGGGGGTCGTGGAAAAGTTGAGTGATCGTGGAATCAATTGATATACTAATCAGAAACGGATCGGTCCTGACCATGGACCCCCAGGATACCCTGATTGAAAGGGGGGCCGTGGCTGTGTCGGCAGATCGGATTGTCGAGGTGGAAACAGAAGATGCCTTGACTGCCTCGTTCCAGGCCGCAAAAACCATTGATGCCCAAGGCGGGATCATCATGCCGGGTCTGGTGAACACCCACACCCATGCGGCCATGACCTGTTTTCGAGGCCTGGCTGATGACCTGCCCCTCATGACATGGCTTAATGATTATATTTTCCCTGCTGAAGCTAAGCTCACCTTTGATATTGTCTATCAAGGGAGTCGCCTTGCCTGTTCTGAAATGATCCTTTCAGGCACGACCACTTTCTGCGACATGTATCTCTTTGAAGAGGCTGTGGCCCAGGCTGCCAGAGAGGCCGGGATGCGGGCCGTGGTTGGGGAGGTCCTCTATGATTTTCCATCTCCGAACTACGGTCCCGTGGAACAAGGCTTGAAGTACACAGAAGCCCTGATCGAAAAGTGGCGGGATGATCCCCTGATTACCATAGCCGTGGAGCCTCACTCTCCGTACCTTTGCTCTCCCGATCTCCTTGAGAAGACCAAGGCCATCGCCGACAGAAATGCGGCCCCTATGGTGATCCACCTGTCAGAATCAGAGCATGAAGTGGCCCAGGTAAGAGCGAAATACGGCAAAACACCTGTGGAACACCTGGCAGAGATTGGATTCCTGAGCCCGAACCTCATTGCTGATCACTGTGTGGCATTAAGTGACAACGACATAAGGCTCCTGAAAGACTTTGACGTAAAAGTGGCTCATAACCCGGAGAGCAACATGAAGCTTGCTTCAGGCGTGGCTCCGATTCCTAAACTCCTTGAGCATGGCATCACGGTAGGGATCGGGACTGACGGTTGTGCCAGCAATAACAATCTGGACCTGTTTCAGGAGATGGACACCGTGGCCAAACTCCACAAGGTGCATACCCTTGATCCCACGGTGATGAACGCGAGGACTGTGGTGAGGATGGCGACCATTGATGGTGCCCGGGTGTTGGGGATAGGCGACATCATTGGTTCTCTGGAGGCGGGCAAGAAGGCCGATATTATCATTATCGATACCAGGCGACCCCACCTGATCCCACTGTACAATATTTACTCCCACCTCGTGTATGCGGTGATGGGCAGTGATGTGGTCACAGCCATTGTGGATGGCCGCGTGTTGATGGAAGATCGGGTCTTGACCACACTCGACGTAGATGAAGTGATGGCGGCAGTAAACCGGATTGCGGAGAGCATTAAGGCATAGAATGCAACAAGGCACCCTCTACGATATTGTAGTTCATAATGGCACGGTCTTAACGGTTAATGGGGCCTTTGATATTCTCAACAAGGGCGTGGTGTGTATAGCCGATGGCAGCCTGAAGCGCATCGAGGAAAGAACTCCGAACCAGCCATTGCCTCCAGCCCGTCATGTCATAGACGCCCGCGGGGGCATCATCATGCCCGGATTGGTGAACACCCACACTCATGCAGCCATGTCCCTGTTTCGGGGGCTGGCCGATGATCTCCCCCTCACGAGCTGGTTGAACGACTACATATTCAAGGCCGAAGCTCGGTGGTTAAACCCTGAAAGCGTGTACGCTGGCACACTTCTTTCCTGTACGGAGATGCTCTTGTCCGGTACCACCACGTTCTGTGACGGCTATTTTTTTGAGGATGCAGTGGCAGAAGCCGTGCAGGAATCTGGAATGCGGGCCGTCCTTGCACAGGGGATTGTGGACTTTCCTGCCCCCGGGGTTCCTGATCCTAAAAAAAATGTGGCAGCGGCTGCACGATTCATCGAAACATGGCGCGGGAAGACCCCCCTGATAAGCCCTGGGCTCTTTTGTCATTCACCGTACACCTGCTCTGAGGAGACACTCAAAGAGGCCCGCAAAGTAGCTGACGAGGCTGGTTCCCTCTTTCAAATCCATGTGGCCGAGACGCAAACAGAGGTGAAGGAGATTAAACAAAGGCAGGGGGTGAATTCTGTTCAATACCTTAACCGAATTGGCGTATTAAATGCCAGGACCCTCCTGGTTCACGCAATCTGGGTGAATGAAGCAGACATAGCGTGCATGGCCAGGCATGGTGTGGGGGTGTCGGTCGCAACCGAAAGCGAGATGAAGCTTGCCTCGGGCGTGGCTCCGATCCCTGAATTCCTGAAAAAGGGGCTTGCCGTGGGAATCGGCACAGATGGTTCTGCGAGCAATAACAATCTGGACATGTTTCAGGAGATGGACACGGCGGCCAAGCTCCACAAGGTGACAACCGGTGATCCCACTGTCCTGGATGCCAGACAAGTGTTGACTCTGGCTACCAGAAGCGGGGCAGAGGCTATCGGCCTCGGGAAACAGATCGGGTCGCTTGAAAAGGGCAAGAAGGCCGATTTAATCATTATCGATACCCACAAACCCCATTTGACCCCGCTTTACGATCCTGTATCTCACCTAATTTATGCGGCAAGCGGCAGCGATGTAAGGGATGTGATCATTGACGGCCGATTGGTTGTCCAGGACAGGGCCCTTT
The DNA here is from genome assembly GCA_030629475.1 of Desulfobacterales bacterium. Classification (GTDB taxonomy): domain Bacteria; phylum Desulfobacterota; class Desulfobacteria; order Desulfobacterales. Next base: position 7,243 of record DAOVOU010000092.1, read on the forward strand.
TTACGATAAATGTTGAAGCCGTCATGGACGCGGTAGAGCGTCTGGCCCGTCAGATCGCCTCGTGAGCCACGATCTATACTTAGCGTCATAAATAGTGTCTTGGAATTTCTACAACTCTTTGTAATCATTTGTCTTTCAACGCCAGCTTTCTGTGCCATGAATATGGAATGATGGAATAGTGGAGCGAAGCAAACTAAGTACTTCACAGGCGATCATTGGGAGTTTTTTCATCTCCCACAGGTCCTTAAACACAAAGCGGATTAGTTTCTTTAACAGGCCTGTTTTCTGTTTCGCCCTCACCTGAATTCACCCTGCTGCATTGCGTTTCAAGTCTCTTTGAAACCTCCAGT
>DAOVOU010000315.1 GCA_030629475.1 Desulfobacterales bacterium
AACCAAAGAGGAAGCGCGCAAAGCGGGCAAGGTGGCCACGCTGCTGGGCCGTCATCGTTGCCTGCCCGACATCTTAAGCAAAAACCGAACGGCCCGTGAGTTTGCCGAACGCACGGCCGTTAACACGCCCCTTCAGGGCACGGCTGCCGATCTCATCAAGGTGGCAATGATACGGATACACCAAGCCCTTGGCCAAAAGGGCCTGAAGGCCAAGATGCTTTTACAGGTCCATGATGAACTGGTCTTTGAAGTCCCACCCGGGGAGCTGGGGAGTGTAGAAAAACTTGTCACTGAGATCATGGAAGGGGTCTATCCGTTGAGAGTACCGCTCAAAGTTGACATCAAGATAGGCCAGAACTGGGCGGAGGTGCATTAAGGGGTGATGGATTGATCCTGGGCCCAAATCACCAACCCCGTATTGTAAGGGGTTTCCATCTTCCGGCGACTCGGCATGATCCTGATGGTAAATCCATACTTGCCTGTGTGCAAACACGGTATCTCGCCCTCAAAGCGATAGTTGCCGTTGCCGTCAGAACCCAGGGCTTTCATCTGCACGGTCTGTCTTTCCGTGAACTCATCCTTAAGGCTTAACGGCCCGAAGTAGATCTCCACGTCCACATCTTGGGGATCAAGTTGACTCAGAAAAATATCTGTGCCTATCCCGAGGCGGCCCGACACCGGTACAGGGAGGCCATCGTGCACATTGACGCGATTAATCCGAACCTGATCCCAGTTGGTCATGATTTTCTGTCGCCACAGGGCCAGTTCTTCAGCGCCCTTCATCTCCTCCCTTGAAAGATCATTGTAGCGCCTTGAGGCGCTGATGTAGAATTGATTGGCATAGTCTTGAACCATCCGGTGGCTGTTAAAGATCGGGCAAAGATGACACATGGCTGCTTTCATCTTTTCCAGCCAACCGTAGGGCAGATTATCCAGGCCCCGGTCATAAAAGACAGGTATGATCTCCCGTTCCAGGAGATTGAAAATGTCCCGGCTCTCTACCTCGTCTTGCAAAGGATGATCCTCATAGGTCTCGCCCCGGCCAATAGCCCATCCGTAGCTCTGGTCGTAACCTTCGTCCCACCACCCATCAAGGGTGCTCAGGTTCAAAACACCGTTGGGGATACCCTTCATGCCGCTGGTACCGCAGGCCTCCAGGGGTCTCCTCGGGGTGTTGAGCCACAGGTCGCAGCCTTGAAGCATCATACGCGCCACCGTGATGTTGTAACCCTGGATGAACACAAGCCGATGGCGAACCTCTTCTCTGTTGGCAAAGTGAATGATCTTCCTGATAAGCTCTTTGCCGGGTGAATCATGAGGATGGGCCTTGCCCGCCATGATGATCTGTACAGGTCGTTCGGGGTGGGTCAGCAGCTCAATGAGCCGGGCCTCATCTTGCAGGAGGAGAGTGGGCCGCTTATACTCCACGAAGCGACGGGCAAATCCAATGGTGAGGATTCCGGGATTGAGCACTTGGGCAGCAGCATTAAGCTCTCGGGCTGACGCCCCGCAGTTCCTAAGCTGGGCCTGCAACCTCTGTCGTGCAAAGGCGACCAGGCGTTCCCGGCGCCTTTCATGGGTCCGCCACAGTTCTGAGTTTGGGATCTGCTCAACCTGTTTCCACACCTTCTGGCTGTCCGGGTCTTCGACCCAGTTTGGTCCCAGGTACCGGTCAAAGAGTTCTGCCATGTCTGTCGAGATCCACGACGGGATGTGAATCCCATTCGTTATTGGCGAAATAGGGATATCTTCCACTGGATTCTTAGGCCAGATTCTGTGCCACATGTTGCGGGAGATCCTGGCATGTAATCGACTCACCCCATTGGCATGGGCAGAGAGCCTCAGGGCCAGTACTGGCATAGAAAACGGTTCCTGCTCGTTTGTTGGCTCCTGGCGGCCGAATCCCAGAAAGACCTTGAACGCAATTCCCAGAGATTGGACGTAATCCTCAAAATATGTGTGCATAAGGTCTGGCGAAAACATGTCGTTTCCTGCTGGCACAGGAGTATGGGTAGTAAACGAATTGGTGGCAACCACGAACTCCCTTGCGGCATCAAAGGACAGGCCCTGATCGTTTCTGAGCATGCGAATCCGTTCCAGGGCAGAAAAGGCAGAGTGGCCTTCATTCATATGGTAGACAGTGGGCTCGATGCCCATGGCCTGGAGTGCGCGAACGCCGCCAATGCCCAGGACAATTTCCTGTCTGAGCCGCATGTCCCAGTCCCCGCCATAAAGCCTGAAGGTGATGTAGCGATGCTCAGGTTGATTCTCTGTTACATTCGTGTCAAGCAAGTACAAAGGAACTCGTCCCACCATCACGCGCCATATCCGGATCTTAACCGCTTGGCCGCGTATGGATACCTCCACCATGATAGGTTGGCCTTTTTCATCCTTCACGAGGTGGACCGGCATAGTGGAAACATCGTTTTCAGGATAGGCTTCCTGCTGCCACCCGTCGGCATTCAAGTATTGCTGAAAATAGCCTTCGTGGTAAAAGAGACCAACGCCCACTGCGGGCAAATTCAAGTCGCTGGCAGACTTCAAGTAGTCCCCTGCCAGCACCCCCAGGCCTCCGGAATAGATAGGCAAACACTCGGCGAGGCCGAATTCTGCCGAAAGATAAGCAGCAAGGAATCGATCCTTGTCCTGGACTTCAGGGACCCCGGAGGGCTGAACAGAGATGTATCTTTCCAGTTCCTCATAAACACGGTCCATCTGGGCTAGAAAGCCTGCATCCTCTGCCAATTCCTCCAGGCGCTCTTGGCTGATAGCCCCCAGCATATAGACCGGGTTCTGTTTCGACGACTCCCAGAGATCACCGTCCATGCGCCTGAACAGGTTCGCGATGTCGTGGTGCCAGCTAAACCATAAATTGTAGGCGAGTTTCTCCAGAGGCTTTAACCTCTGGGGGACGCTGGCAAGTATGTTGTACTTGAAAATGGCTTTCATGCGTGGTGTTATTGCTTTAGGATCTCGGCAAGCCTGGCCTTTAGTTCCGCCAGGTCAAATGACTTGATCACGTAAAAGTCGGCGGCAACGGATTTAACGTCCTCTCTATAGGAATCATAGGCGGTGTTCAGAACAATCGGGAGATCCGGGTGGGCTTGCCGTATTTCCTGAAGCAGGTCCAGCCCGTTGCAATCTTCCATCCGGATATCCAAGACCACGACCGAGGGCCGGGCAGAGGCAATGAGCCCTAATACCCCCTTGCCTTGGCCGGTTGTGATGACCTCATAGCCTTCCTCGCCCAATTCTTCTGCGCACAAAGCCCTGATACTCTTTTCGTCATCAACGACCAATACTTTAGGCATAGCCCCCTTCCTTTTCTATCCAAGCTTTGCCTCAAACCCTGGCCCATACCGAGTTTAAGAGCTTAATACCTTAGACCCAAAGTGATCGGTTCCAGGTTCCAGGTTCAGGGTTATAATCTTTTGATATCCTTAACTTTATAACACAATAGTCAGATTAGTCTCTTTCACCCCCGCCCGCCTCGCCTGAGCGAAGCGATGGCG
>DAOVOU010000101.1 GCA_030629475.1 Desulfobacterales bacterium
TCCTCCTTAGTAGGGTACATTCATTAAATATTACATAGTTCTTGACAAGTTGTCAGCGGAAATGGGGTCCATGACATTCATTAATGGGGGACGTTGCCACTATTCCACTATTTGCCCAATGAATCCTACAAGAATCCTCTTTTGCCATACCAGGGAAATATGTCTGAAGCCCTATATCATAGCCATTTGGTTGAAATAAAGTCCCTTACCGACGTTTTAGGAGTCTTTTGAAAGCCCATTTGTAAAGGCGCAACGCCGATGGTGATCTTAACTCGTCTCTATTACAGCATGACCACCTTGTTGCGGGGAATTCCTTTTTCCAGTATCTTCTCCAGAACATCCTCCCTTGATCCCACGGCAGTGATGAAGATTCTATCAAAGGAAAGCGACTCAAGCCTGGCAGGATCTGTGACCACGCGCCCCAAATATTTTTCGCCTATTTTCTTATCATCTACCGCAGCCACCATTTCAATGGGAGTCTCTTGCAAACAAATGAACGCAATTTCGGCAAAGTCGCTTGCACCGTAAAAAACGATGCGATGTACCCCTTGAGCAACAAGGTCCTTGAAAAGTTCGCGCAACTTCCTGCGGGCACTCCTATAAAACTGGAACGAATACTGGATGTACTCATAGGTCAAGCGCGTCTTTTCGGCTGCTCCTTTGGGCGTTAGGATGTACTTGACCCGATTTCTGGGAATAGTGGTGATCTTGAAGTACCCCTTGTTGGCAAAACGCTTGATAAACGAGTTGACAAGCCCCAGGGAGACATTCAGCTTCCTGGCCAGGTCACGCTGGCTCGGAGCGTGGTCTTTCTCGATCTCTTCAAGGAGCCGCAAGGTACGTAGATCTTGATGGTCCATATTTTAGATATTGGAAAAAAATCCGGTCAACAGGCATAGCTCCGCCTGTTAGGTTACATGAGATCTTTCTGGCAATCCCACGAAAACAAGAGTTTTTTGAATTGGCGTGAAAGGGCAAGTGTTCACCCTTTGAACGTTCAGAAAACGAACATATTCCGGATCGCATGTCAAGCAAAATCTGCTCTATTCGCTCTTTTTCGTCTGCTCAGGAGCATGCAAAAGGGATTCAAGAGTCGCAAGGGGACCTTGGGAACATCGTTGACTATCATTTTTCGTATAACGCTTGAAACGGCAGAGCCGGCGGAAAAAGGGAGGGACTATAATGCCCCTTTGGGAGGAAGGAGTTTCTCTATAAGACCTTTCAAGAAGGCAATCTCATCCTTATGCGTCTCAAGGATTGTTTCCATTCTAGTCTGTCTTCTATGCATCTGCCATTGCATACGAAGCACAAATCCCAGTATTATAAGGGCAATTGTAATAAAAAGCCCAAGCATCCATTGTATAGTGTCAAAGCGACTGTTCATCTCGGAACGAAGATCATTTATACGATTATTAAGACCTTTATCTAAATTATCAATACGCTTCTCAAGATTCTTCTGCCCCTCTTCCAATCTGGTAAGCCTCTCCACTATCTCCCTATCGCTTATCCTAGGGGCGGTCTCAAGGGCAAATAAGAGACTCGGTATTATTAACACCGCGATCATAAATGTCATAACTATTGTTCTTTTTTTCATGTCCTTAATCTACTAGATGAAATCCATCATTGTCAACCCTCTAATCAGGACTCCGTCATTCTTGCCCATGACACGCCAAAACCACAAATTGAGAACGGCCCTCACCCCTACCAAAACGATCCGTCCCTGTTTCCGACACATCTGGGCCGCCTGGTGTACTGGCTCACTGCTTTTCGTCGCTGCGGTGATCAGCGCCCCGTCCAGTCCTCGATCTCTGGAAAAGGATAGAACCGCAGCGGCATCTTTCATTTTTCAGTTTACACTTTTTCAGAAAAGAGAATAAAAGGCTTATGCCTTAACTCCCTGGGCTGGAGCTTTTGGAGTTAATCCCTGGCCCAGACCGGGTTTGCCTCGGTAAGAGATTGTTCGAGTGGTGTCGCGCCAGGGCGGGCCGTAAGGATTTTATATCAAAAAAGTGTAAACTACTTTTTGGCTTGTGTGAAGGATGCCAATTTCAGATATGATTCCTGGAATCCTGGTGAGGCTGGTGGCGGGTCAATACTGTAAGCACCAGCACCAGGGCGGGCAGGGCAGGCCAATTGCAAAACGAAGTAGAACCAAGTTCGGATTATCGGACTCTGATATAGTATCGGATGCCGGCAAAGATAGCAGGTCCTATCCCTTCGACTTTTTTGATGTCTTCAATGTCATGAAAAGGCCCGTGTCTTTCTCTGTACTCGTATATTCTTACTGCCATAACCGGACCAATATTCGGCAGGCGGATCAGCTCTTTAAGGCTGGTCTTATTAATATTGACAGGCTCCTTCATCTCCTCTTTAGACTGTTTAAGCTTGAAACGATAGTAATGCTCCTCAAGGCGCCTTCTGGCGGTCTCCTTATGATTAGGGTCCACCCAGGTTTCATCGCCAAAGGTACCCAGACAACAAATCAACTGGTCGATATCAATATGGCCATTTATGTCACGAATTGGAAAGTGCCTAACCTTCTTCCCATTTTTGTCAATTTCCACCAATGCAAAGGAAGAGTCAGGCAAGGACCTGATTGTAAAATCCGACCATCCCTGGGAATGTGCTTGATGATGAGGATACAAGAACAATGAAAAAACCATGCAAACAACAAAGGCAATCAGAATATTTTTGATCATAGTGGTATATTTCTTTTTTGATCTGGTCGAAAGGTGCCCTGTGCCCTCCGCCTTTTCCTGAAATCTCTTGCCGCATGAAAGGCACTCCAGATCATCCCCGGATCTCTTGTCGCGTCAAATCGCAAAGCGATTTTATGACTTGACTCTTACGCTCTGACCGATCCTGACATTAAAATAGGTACGGGCATCTGCCTGATTCAAAGAGATCTCAAGGAGATTCCGGCTTCCGAAGATGGCAACCGGAGAGCCGATCTTCACACTGTCATAAGACTTTGACACGCCTTGAATCCTGGACCTTCCCAGCTTGATCACAACTTCTTTTGATTTCACATCATCTTTAAACCTTTCAAAGGTTGCCTGACTGATATTTGTAACAAGGTTTCCGAAATGATCAATCGATATGACAGTGCCAACCAGTTCATCTCTGGCAGAGACAAAGGGTGCGGGAACGTCAAGTCTAGTGATATTGGAAAGTGGAATCTCTTGTCCGAGGCATAGCATATCAACGCCCTTTGACAGGTGGGCTGCTGCAGGGGCAAATATATCACGGCCGTGAAACGTGTCACTCACCGGTTTCAGAAAATATTTCTGGTTGGTTATCGCACAAATTTTCTCCACCCTTCCACTGTCGATGACCATGGTCAAGACGCCATTGTCGGGTGCTACAAAGAAATGGCCTTTGTGTTGGAGGCAAATGACCTTTCTCTTTCCGCCGACACCGGGATCGACCACAACCACGTGAATAGCACCTTTCGGAAAATACCTGAAGGAGGCGTTCACTGTTAGGGCTGCCTGTGTGATATCGTGTCTGGTAATGTTGTGGTTAATATCAACGAGATTAACTCCGGGGTTTATGGAGAGGATGACCCCCTTCATAACGCCAACGTACTCATCCTCAAGGCCAAAATCGGTAAGCAAGGTTATAACCGGGGTCTTTTCCTTCACGTCTTAACTCGACAAACGCCTGCAACTTGGTGCAATGTTGCTCATTAATCCGATACTGGATGCTGGATGCTGGATTCAAGACGTATTATCCAGTATCAAGTATCAAGCATCCAGCATCTGAAGATATCTCCGGCGAGACAAGAATTGGGAAAGTAACCACTAATATAATGAAGCCACACTTTTACCTAAAAAGCCCCTGTTGGATTGGCAAGCCAAAATGACGGTAGGTTTCTTCTGAGATCTTCCGGCCAGATGAGGTCCGAGTCAAGAATCCGATTTTCAACAAGTACGGCTCCACAACATCCACCAGGGTATCAGACTCTTCTTGCAAGGTGGCCGCAATGGCCTCGATGCCCACAGGCCCTCCCTTGTAAAAGTCGATAATGGCTTTCAAAAACTTTCTGTCCAGCACTGTCAGGCCCTTTTCATCCACCCCCTCAAGCTCTAAGGCCTCACAGACTGTGCCTTTGCGAATAATCCCGTCGCCTCTGACCTGGGCAAAGTCCCGCACCCGCTTCAAGAGCCGGTTCACGATCCGGGGGGTACCCCGAGAGCGGCGTGCAATCTCGTAGGCGCCATCTGTGTTCATTTCAACATTCAAAAGGACCGCCGAACGTTTGGCAATAAGAACCAGATCCTCCTCAGAGTAAAAATCGAGGCTCCTAAGTATGCCAAAACGTTCACGTAGGGGGGCTGAGAGCAATCCTGCACGGGTTGTGGCACCCACCAGGACAAACCGTGCCAGGCGGTATCGGTGACTTCTGGCATGAACGCCCTTATCAAAGATAAAATCGACCGCAAAATCTTCCATGGCCGGATACAGAAATTCCTCAACCACTCTCGGAAGCCGGTGGATCTCATCAATAAAAAGTATGTCTCCTTCTTCCAGATGGGTCAGAATGCCTAAGAGATCGCCGCCCTTCTCCAGGGCCGGACCACTGGTCACTGTCATGTTAACACCCATTTCTTCAGCAATGATGTGGGCAAGGGTTGTCTTGCCCAGACCAGGCGGGGCATGAAACAGGATGTGATCGAGTGCCTCTTTCCGTTGGAGTGCGGCCTCAATAGCAATACTGAGGGCCTCCACCACCTCGGCCTGACCAATATATTCCTTTAAACTCTTAGGCCTGAGGCTTATGAATTCTGATGTTTCCTCGGCAGGATCAGCCTTCTTAGAAAGCAGGGCAACGCTGCTCTCACCAGCTGCTTTGCCTTCTTGCGGATTCTCATTTCCCATTAGCTTACTTCGCCGCGATAGACCTCTTCAAAGAGTTCTTCTGCCGTAGTAATAGTGCTATTTCTTTTCAGGGCGGCAGCTATCAACTCCTTGGCTTCTTTCACCTTGTGGCCGAGTTGTTTTACCAGGACATTCTGTACCTGCGCCTTGAAATCCTCCAGTGGGGCAGCTTCGGCCGGTTTTTCAACCTCTCGGATCAAGGCAAACTTGGCCACTTTGCCTTCCAGGGTAGCCAGGATCTTCTGGGCCGTTCGGTTCCCGATCCCTTTCAATTGTCTTAGAAAACCCGCGTCCCCGGACTCTATGGCCCTGGCAATCTCTCGAACCGATACCGTAAGGGCCTGAACCGCCTTCATCGGTCCAATATCTTCCACTGATATGAAGTAACGGAAGAACTCACGTTCCACCTCCAGGTTAAAACCTATGAGGGTTGGCTTAGGCTGACGCTCGGTCTGATGGTAGTGAATGTATAACGTAACCTCTTCACCAATCTTTTTGGAGTCAATGGACTCTCTGACAATTGTGGGCAGGAGTATTTCGTAACCAACCTGATTGGCCAGCAGTAAGATACGATCCTGTTCCTTTTTTAACAGCTTGCCTTCCAGATAGCCGATCATCTTCCACACCCCGCATGGCCGTAAACTGCGATTTTTGAGCCGAGAGCAGAGAGGTTTATCGGGTTTGTTGGGTTCATTGAGTTTATTGAGTTAAGACCCAACGAACACAACAAACACAACAAACACAGGTAACTGGCAAATATTGGTCCAGAAAGCGATGGCGCCCAAAAACTAAAAGGCTGAACTTTTGACCGTTCAAAGTATATCACTGATGCCTGAACAGGCCCACCAGGGCAAAGGCTAGCGCATCCGAGGCATGAGACGGTGTAATAGCCGTCTGTCTATTTAAAAAATGGCTAACAGCTCTTTCCATCTGCGCCTTGGAGGCATTACCGTTTCCGGTTAGAATCCGTTTGGCTTCCCTTGCAGGAAGTTCTACGGCCGATACTTCACACTGAGCGCCTGCAAGAAGAATAGCACCGCAAACCTTTCCGAGGGCAATACCCGATTTGGGATATTGCTTCAGGGAAAAGATACCTTCAATGACCATCAGGTCGGGTTTTTCGGAATTCAGAACGGAACAAAGTTCAGAAAAGATGTGGTGAAGCCGGTTGGGCAAAGTCTCGGTCTTTGAGGTTCGGATCGTGCCGAAGGCATAGTCTCTAATCCGGGAGCCAGACCCCTGAACTATCCCAAAACCTGTATCAGCTAAGCCAGGATCGACCCCGATGACTTTAAGTGCTGGTTTCAAACCCAGGTTTCGGCCCTGTTGATCATCTTAATGTCTTTAATTTATTCTTGGCGACATTAGCCTCATTGCAATCCGGGAACTTTCGAATCAATTCCTTCAAGATGAGTCGGGCATTGGCTTTGTCATCAAGATTAAGAAAAGCAAGCCCTTGTTTAAGCAGGGCACTGGGGGTCTTATTCCCCTTGGGGTAGTTTTCAATCACCTTTTGATATTCTAATATGGCCTTTTCGTACCACTTCTCGCGATAGTAGATCTCCCCAAGCCAAAACTGCGCATTGTCAGCTTTCTTGGACTTCGGATATTGCTTCAAGAAGGCCCGAAACAGTTCTCGAGCATTCTCGTACTCACCCTTGTCGAAGAGTTGTTTGGCCCTCGCATAAAGCCCTTCAGGGGTCTCCTGATCCTCCAATTTCCCCCTTTTGCCCTGATCTCGGTCCGTATCCAAGGCGACAAGTTTCTCTGAAGGCTCCATCCCCAGATATTGTTCTATTCGAACAATCCGATCAAGATTGTTTTGGAGAGACTTTTCCAGGCTTTTCCAGCCCACCTCCAGCCTGGCCTGCTCCTCTATCCTTTTCCGGGCATCATATTGACCTTCTTCCAGACCTCCGCGAAACTGCCTCATTTCGTCTCTGAGGTCGTTTATGAGCGCATGCAGTTCGGCATGTCTACTGCGAGACGCCTGGTCAGACTTTAACTGATCCTCGTGACAACGCTTCACTTCAGACCGAAGCGACGCCCTGTCTGCTCCGGCCTTCTGCTCTAAGGCTATGACCTGATCATTGAGCAGTACAAGATCCTCTTGGAGAGCGCAACCGCCCAAGGAAATCAGCACGGTTGTCATAAGGGCCACCCACGATGTCACCGTCTTTGCACGCATAGATCTTAGGGGCTTCGCCCCAATCGGCCTCCGGCCCGTAGGGCTACGCCCCGGAGGGAGTATTGGAGCAATGGAGTACTGGAGTGATGGATTTGGAAGAATATTGGAGGAATAGAGGATATTTTTCTTGTTCTTACTACCCACTACTCCAGTACTCCAATACTCCAACACTCCATCATTTCATTGATGGCCGGGATGGTCTGTTAGTCTATAACAAAGTGGGCCCGTCTGTTCTTGGTCCATGCTTCTTCATTGTGCCGTGGATCAAGAGGTTTCTCCTCGCCGTAACTGATTGTTGTTAGGCGTCCCCGCGCAATCCCCATATCCGCGAGAAA
>DAOVOU010000060.1 GCA_030629475.1 Desulfobacterales bacterium
CCATGGAAAAAGAGCTCAGGTTTGCGATCCGCGAAGGTGGTCGCACGGTAGGGGCCGGCGTCATTAGCGAAATACTGGAATAAATTGGCGGCTATCGTTTAACGAATCACGCATATATACCTGATGCATGATACAGGAAGATTCAGACTGATCTTGGGGGCTATAGTTCAGAGGGGAGTGAGAGCGTGAGAATCATTGTTACATTGGCCTGTAGCGAGTGCAGGCGCCGGAATTATACGACGACCAAGAACAAGCGAACTACCCCGGATAAGCTGGCGTTCAAGAAATACTGCAGATTCTGTCGAACGCATACTTTGCACAAAGAGACCAAGTAAGAGGGTTTATTGGGTTTGTCGGGTTTGTTGAGTTCATTGGGTTTGTCGGGTTTATTGAGTTATAGCACAACAAACACAAAGAACTGTGAAACACAACAAACACGATTGCAGGCCAGTAGCTCTAACGGTTAGAGCACCGGACTCCAAATCCGGGTGATGGGGGTTCGAATCCCTCCTGGCCTGCCAAAAGTTACTTAAGAGTGAGCTAAAGTTCCTAAAGTGCACTAAAGTTTGCGGTAAGATAAGATAATTCCTTTAACTTTAGACACTTTAGCTCACTTTAGCTCACTTTAGGCACTTTTATACGACTATGGCACGTCTAAAACGAAAAAGGCCGGCATCAACAAAGGCGAAGAAGAAACAAAAGGGCGCAACAAAGCCGGATAGCCGGAAACTGGCCCTGAGGCAAGAAGGGGCCACAGTGTCAGCTGTTCAGCAACGGCCTGTCCAAAACCGGGAGACTTTGTCAAAGAGTGAGGCTCCCAAGGCAATTAGACCATTGGGGCGTACTTTTCAACCGGCCTTTTTGGCAAAGACTACAGAGTTTCTCCGTGAGGTTAAGATTGAGCTCAAGAAGGTAACCTGGCCCTCCAGAAAAGAAACCATGGCATCTACGGCGGTGGTAATCATTCTCGTCGTCATTATTTCTTCGTTCCTTGGTCTTGTAGACATGGGCCTGTCCAGTCTGATTCGTTTCGTGCTTAGATAGGGGTTTTGAGGAGAAAACCGTGGCTTTAAAGTGGTATGTGGTTCATACTTACTCAGGGTATGAAAACAAGGTTAAGACTGCGTTAGAAGAGCGGATAGGCTTGTCTGGACACCCTGAGAACTTTGGCAAGATCTTGATCCCCACTGAAGAGGTAGTCGAATTGGTAAGGGGAAAGAGAAAGACCTCATCGAGAAAATTTTACCCCGGTTATATCTTAGTGCAAATGGAGTTGACCGATGAGGCATGGCATCTGGTGCAGGAGACCGCGAAGGTGACAGGGTTCCTGGGTGGCAAGGATTCACCTGCCTCTCTCACCGATGAGGAAGCCGAGAAAATCATAGGCCAAGTGGAGGCCGGAAAGCTCAAACCCCAACCAAAGTTTTTGTTTGAACCAGGGGATGAGGTTCGAGTGATCGATGGTCCGTTTACGAACTTTACGGGCACCGTGGAAGATGTGAAACCAGATAAGGGAAAGATCCGGGTCCTGGTGAGCATCTTTGGACGGGCCACACCTGTGGAACTGGAATTTGTTCAGGTAACAAAGGCATAACCCTAACCCAGACAAGCCGGAACCAAAAAAGAAGTGCCTAAAGTGAACTAAAGTGCCTAAAGTGCCTAAAGTTGAGGAACGCGCCTCCGGCGCAACCTGTTTTTAAGACTGACCACGCCGAAGGTGTGCACATTAACTTTAGCTCACTTTAGCTCACTTTAGGCACTTTAGCTCACTTATTATTGAATATAGCAAGAAATTTTCTGCCAGAAAAAACACGAATTCTAGAACTAAGCGCCTAAAATGGAGTAAATAATATGGCTAAGAAAGTTATAGGCTCGATTAAGCTGCAGGTTCCAGCGGGGCAAGCCAGCCCTTCTCCGCCCATCGGTCCAGCCCTGGGCCAGCAGGGCGTCAATATCATGGAGTTTTGCAAGGCATTTAATGCCAAAACGGCTGGCCAGGAAGGGATGATAATACCTGTGGTGATCACAATTTATCATGATCACTCTTTCTCGTTTGTCACCAAGACTCCCCCCGCCTCGGTCCTGCTTAAGAAAGCAGCCAAGATTGCCAAGGGCTCTGGTGATCCCAAGCGCGAGAAGGTTGGAAATGTCACAAGGGCCCAGATTGAGGAGATTGCTAAGATGAAGATGGTCGATCTGAATGCCTATGACATAAAAAGCGCTTGCAAGATAATAGAAGGGACTGCCCGGAACATGGGTATCGAAGTCGTTTGATCGAATTCTGGATACTGGTCGCTGGATACTGGATTCTTGGTTCTTGATTTTTCATCCAGCATCCAGCAACGAGCATCCAGTATCAGGAAGTAGGAGGAGCCACGAGAACATGGGAAAAAGAGGAAAAAAGTACGCGACAGCCAGACAGAAATTAGATCCCAACAAAGGATACGATTTCTCAGAGGCCTTGAGGTTGGCCCTTGACATATCTTATGCAAAGCTCGATGAGAGCGTGGATGTTGCGGTACGCTTGGGAGTCGATCCGCGGCATGCCGATCAGATGGTCCGAGGCACGGTCGTGCTGCCAAACGGGACAGGCAAAGATGTCAAAGTATTGGTGTTTGCTAAGGGGGAAAAGGAGAAAGAAGCTGAAGAGGCTGGCGCAGATTTTGTCGGAAATGATGACCTCATCGAAAAGATCAAACGTGGGTGGTTTGGGTTTGACAAGGCTGTTGCAACGCCTGATACGATGGGTGCCGTTGGGCGTATCGGCAAGATTCTGGGTCCCAGGGGCCTGATGCCGAATGCAAAAATTGGAACTGTTACCTTTGATGTGGCCCGCACTGTCAGGGAGTTGAAGGCGGGCAAGATCGATTTCAGAGTGGAGCGTGCGGGCATTGTCCATGCGCCTATGGGGAAAGTCTCCTTTGGTGTGGACAGGCTTCTGGAAAACCTTGCTTCGTTTTTCGAGACCCTCGTCCGCCTCAAACCGGCCAGCAGTAAGGGGACATATCTGAAGAGCATAGCCATTTCAACAACCATGGGTCCGGGGGTAAAGATTGATCCTGTCTATGTAAAGAGTATTTTAAAATAGGTAGTTTGTTGAGTTTGTTGAGTTTGTTGTGTTTAAACTAACCCAACAAACTCAATAAACCCAGTGAACTCAATAAACTGTGGAGGAGGGGTAACGCACTTTTGAAGCGATCCGAAAAAGAAAAAATCGTTGAAGCCCTGCATGAGAAGTTTTCAAGGGCAAGGGCCGTGCTACTTACGGACTTCAGAGGCCTGAACATGCTCGCTATGGATGAGTTGCGGAGCCAACTCAGGGATGCCTCGGTTGAATACCAAGTGGTGAAGAATACCCTCATGACAAGGGCTGCAGATGGAACTGACATGGCGCTGTTGAAGGAACATTTCTTTGGGCCATGTGCTGTGGCCTTGAGTTATGAAGACCCCGTGGCTCCGGCCAGGATTCTCATCAAATTTAGTGAAGATAATTCCGCCCTGGAAGTTAGGGCCGGGGTCGTAGAAGGCCAGATCGTTGATCTTGCGGGTATTACAAGACTCTCAAAACTTCCCTCCCAGGAAGTTTTGTTGGGGCAGCTACTCTCGCTAATGAACGCTCCTGTCACCGGCCTGGTGAGGGTTCTCGGTGGTGTGCTCAGGAATTTTATGGGTGTTCTGGAGGCCATCAAGCAACAAAAAGAAGGGACCGATAATTGAACAAATGTGTACAACTTAGTGAAATTATAGATATTTGGATGGCGCTTGATTTATGCTGTTCAGGTGGAGTGTTGGAGTACTGGAGTAGGGGGTGGTAGAAGCGGGGAAAATTATTCTTTTTTATTCCTTTAAACCCATGACTCCAATACTCCATCACTCCAATACTCCAATTGGGGCGGAGCCCCTAAGTTCATAAACGAGGAGGATACATAGAATGGCTAATGTTACCAAAGAAGATGTCATTGAATTCGTTTCCAGTATGTCCGTACTTGAGCTTTCCGAATTGGTGAAGGAAATGGAAGAGAAATTCGGGGTGTCGGCAGCAGCCCCGGTTGCCGTGGGTGCTGCACCCGGTGCACAGGCCGCCCAGGCCGAGGCTGAGGAGAAGACCGAGTTTGATGTTATCCTAAGTCAAGTAGGGGACAAAAAGATTCAGGTCATCAAGGTGGTCAGAGCAATTACCGGACTTGGTCTAAAGGAGGCCAAGGCTTTGGTGGATGAGGCTCCCAGGCCAGTGCAAGAAGGGGTCTCCAAAGAGGAAGTTGAAGATATCAAGAAACAGCTCGAAGAGGCGGGTGCAACCGTTGAAATTAAGTAATCGTGAATCCCGTTTAGCCTGTTTAGCCCGTTAGCCTGTTTAGCCCGTTTCAAAACCGGCTCAACCGGCCAAACCGGCCAAACCGATTAATAACCAATAACCAACAGGGAGATCTTATGCCCAACAGACTCTTGGCAGGTAAACAGACAAGAAGGAGCTTTGGAAAGATTCCGAGGATTATCGCATTTCCCGATTTGGTCGAGATGCAAAAGGAGTCCTATGCCCGGTTTTTGCAAAGGGATGTTCCGCCGGAAAAGAGAAAAAATGAAGGCATTCAGGGTGCCTTCAAGAGTGTTTTTCCCATAAAGGATTTTACCGGTACTGCCTCCTTAGGGTTTGTTTCTTATAGCTTTGGAGAGGTCAACCATGATGAGTACGAATGTGTCGACAAAGGGATGACCTATGAGATCCCGATGCGTATCACGGTTCGGCTTGTGGTCTATGAGACAGACAAAGAGACCGAAGTCCAGAATATTCGGGATATTAAGGAACAGGAGATCTATTTTGGCACCATCCCGCTCATGACCAGAAGGGGTACATTCATCATCAACGGGACTGAGCGGGTCGTCGTAAGTCAGCTTCAGAGGTCACCTGGGGTGTTCTTTGACCATGACAAGGGCAAGACGCATTCGAGTGGCAAAGTGCTTTATACGGCCAGGGTTATCCCGATACGGGGATCCTGGATCGATTTGGAAATCGATCATAAGGATGTCGTTTATGTTCGCATCGACCGCCGGCGCAAATTCCCAGCCACTTTGCTTCTGAAGGCCTTTGGGTATTTAGGAGAGGAAATTTTGTCCCATTTCTACCGCACGGAACGGATCGAAGTAGCGGACAATTGTCTATACAAAAAGGTTGACAAGGACCTCCTAGTGGGGCAGCGCGCGTCAAAATCGGTAAGACACCCACAGACCGGTGAGATAATCATCAAGAAGGGGCACCGTTTTTCGAAAAAGACTCCCAAACAGCTTTTGGACGCACAAGTTGAACGTATACCTATTGGGTTTGAAGATATCGAAAACAAGATCTTGGCTCACACATTCATAGACCCAAAGAGTGGAGAGGTACTCGCCAGTTATAATGAGGTGATTGATGAAAAGGTTTTTGAGAAGATTTTGGCTGCCCAGGTATCTACTTTTGACATACTCTACATAGATAATGTCACGACCAGTGATTCTATCAGCAAGACCCTACTCCTTGACAAGGTGGAAACTGAGGAGGATGCACTGCTGGAAATCTATCGAAGGCTCCGACCAAGTAACCCTCCCACCATAGAGGTGGCCCAGCAACTTTGTCATCAGCTCTTTTTTGACCCGTCTTATTATGACCTTTCGCCAGTAGGACGTTTAAGGACTAATTTTCGGTTGGGGTTGCGCCAGGACGAGGTGCCCCTTGATGTGCGTACGCTCCGGAAAGAGGATGTTCTGCTCACTACCAAGATCCTGGTCGATTTGAAAGACAGCCAGGGCCCGGGTGATGATATCGATCATCTGGGTAACCGGCGGGTGCGGGCCGTGGGGGAACTTTTGGAAAACCAGTACCGTATAGGGCTGGTGAGGATGGAACGTGCCATCAAGGAACGGATGAGCCTTCAGGAGGTTGAGGCATTGATGCCCCATGACTTGATCAATTCCAAGCCGGTTTCAGCAGTCCTCAAAGAGTTCTTCGGCACCAGCCAGCTTTCCCAGTTTATGGACCAGACGAATCCGCTTTCCGAAATCACCCATAAACGGCGCTTAAGCGCCTTGGGGCCTGGGGGACTGACGCGGGAACGTGCAGGCTTTGAGGTCCGGGACGTTCATCCCACACACTACGGACGTATCTGTCCCATTGAGACTCCGGAGGGGCCTAACATTGGCTTAATTGTCTCGCTGAGCACCTATGCCCGCGTGAACCAGTTTGGCTTTATTGAGACGCCTTACCGAGTGGTTGAGAACGGCCAGGTCACAGACAGGGTCAAATCTTTGAGTGCCCTGGACGAAGAGAAACATCCCATTGCTCAAGCCAATGCAGCCCTGGACCAAGAAGGCCGATTTGTGAACCCTCTGGTCTCAGCGCGCGTTGCTGGTGAATTCATGATGGCCAAGCGCGAAGAGATTGAATTCATGGACATCTCTCCTCATCAGTTGGTGAGTGTTGCGGCATCACTGATTCCCTTTCTGGAAAATGACGACGCAAACAGGGCTCTCATGGGCTCCAACATGCAGCGCCAGGCCGTACCCCTCCTTGTAAACAGCGCTCCACTCGTTGCTACAGGCGTGGAAGACGTGGTGGCCAGAGATTCAGGGGTTACCGTTATAGCTGAGTGTGACGGTGAAGTGGTGGATGTGGATGCAAAGCGCATCGTGGTCAAGCACACAGGAAACGGTGATGGCTCTGGCCTCCGGCCCGATGGAAGGCAGGTAACCATCTATAATCTGACAAAGTTCTCTCGTTCCAACCAGAATACCTGTTTTAATCATAGGCCTGTTGTCAAGAAGGGCGACCGTGTCAAGAGAGGGGATGTGATCGCAGACGGCCCAGCTACAAGAATGGGAGAGCTTGCGCTGGGCAAGAATGTGATGGTCGCCTTTATGCCTTGGGGGGGGTATAACTTTGAGGATTCTATTCTGGTGAGTGAGCGCCTGGTACGAGACGGGGTTTTCACATCGATTCATATTGAACAATTTGATACAGTGGCTCGTGATACCAAACTGGGTAAAGAAGAGATTACCCGTGACATACCGAACGTAGGAGAGGAGGCATTAAAGAACCTGGACGAAAGCGGCATTATTCGGCTTGGGGCTGAAGTCAAGCCCGGAGACATCCTGGTGGGAAAGATTACCCCTAAAGGTGAGGCCCAGCTATCGCCGGAGGAAAAGCTGCTCAGGGCCATTTTTGGAGAGAAAGCAGGCGACGTGAAAGACACCTCTCTTCGGGTCCCACCTGGTGTAAACGGTGTTGTGATTGATGCCAAGGTCTTTTCCAGGAAGGGTGTGGAAAAGACTGCCCGAGCGCTGAGCATTGAAAAAATTGAGATTGAGGCCCTGGAAAGGGATCGAGATGATGAGCTTGCCATCATTGAGGAGGTTACCAGGGAAAGCTTAACTCCGCTCTTGGTGGGCAGAACTTGCGCGGCCCCTTTCAAGAAAGGAAAGGTCCAACTTATCAAGAAGGGCGACCGTATTTCCGCTGAGGTTCTCTCCAAGATTCCCTTATCTCAAATGGCCAGCCTGGAACTGAAGAATGCCACGTTGGCTGCTCAGATGAGTGAAATATTAGAACGATATCGGCAGCAGTGCGATCAGGTCCGCAAACGTTTTGAGGATCAGGCGAGTCGATACGAAAGGGGCGATGAACTTCCACCCGGGATCATCAAGATGGTCAAGGTGTATGTGGCCATGAAACGAAGGCTTTCGGTGGGCGATAAGATGGCAGGGCGACATGGGAACAAAGGGGTGGTTTCATGCATCTTGCCTCAAGAGGATATGCCCTATTTTGAAGATGGTACACCGCTAGATATCGTACTAAACCCTCTGGGCGTGCCATCCCGTATGAATGTTGGACAAATCCTGGAAACCCATTTGGGTTGGGCAGCGAAAGGACTGGGGGACCAAATCAATGAACTGATCCGTTCCGAGAATCACAAGGCCTTAAGGGAGAAACTAAGATCGGTTTTTCCTTCGACCGGGCCGGGGGAACAAATCGAGGAATTGAACGACCAGGAGTTGAGAGATTTTGCCAAGCGTTTCAGGGAGGGGGCCTATATGGTTACGCCTGTCTTTGACGGAGCCAAGGAGACCGAGATCAAGGATTTACTGGCTGAGGCTAACTATCCCGTAACGGGCCAGGCCACACTCTACGACGGGCGTTCTGGGAACCCCTTTGCCAGCAAAGTTACGGTTGGTATCATGTACGTGCTGAAACTTCACCATCTGGTGGACGATAAGATACACGCCCGCTCCATTGGGCCTTATTCCCTGGTAACCCAACAGCCTCTGGGAGGAAAGGCCCAGTTTGGCGGGCAGCGACTCGGGGAAATGGAAGTCTGGGCCACGGAGGCCTATGGTGCAGCCTATGCCCTCCAGGAGTTCTTGACGGTCAAGTCAGATGACATGGCTGGCAGGACTCGCATGTACGAAAAAATCGTCAAGGGGGAGAATGTGCTTGAGGCCGGGCTTCCCGAATCGTTCAATGTGCTAGTTAAGGAATTACAGGGTTTGGGTTTAGATATCGAACTTATGGAAAAGAAAAAGGAGAAGTGAGTTTATTGAGTTTTGAATTTTGAGTTCATAGGGTCTTAACCCAACAAACACAACAAACACAACAAACCCAACAAACACAACAAACACAACAAACACAACAAACACAACAAACCCAAAGGAGAACGCCTTGGAAGACTTATACAGTTTTTTTGCCAGACCCAAGGACCCGCTGAGCTACACGGCGGTTCGCATCTCGCTGGCATCGTCTGAAAAGATCAGAGAGTGGTCCTACGGGGAGATTAAAAA
>DAOVOU010000041.1 GCA_030629475.1 Desulfobacterales bacterium
ATTGTGCATTAGTCATAATTGATGTTCAAGAAAAATTGGTTCCTGTCATTGGAGAAGCTAGCAAGGTTATCGAAAATATAGTCAAGCTTATCAAGTTTTCTAAAATCGTTGGCCTTCCTGTTGTCCTCACTGAGCAGCAAAAGCTCGGAGAGACGGTGACAGAAATACGAGGAGAAATACCGGACCTCCAGCCTATCTCAAAAATAACATTTAGTTGTTTCGGGTCCGAGGAATTCAGTGGACATATACGCCAACTCAATAGAAATACCCTGATTATCGCCGGCATTGAGGCGCACATTTGTGTGGCACAAACAGCTTTGCATGCAATGTCTGATTATACACTCCATGTTGTAAGTGATGCGATATCTTCTCGTTCTATTTATGATTGGGAGATTGCCTTAGACAGAATGCGGTGTAACGGTATTACAATCACATCAACCGAAATGCTTATCTACGAATTGCTTACAAGGGCTGGGACTCCTGAATTTAGGGAAGCGTTACAACTGGTAAGATAGAGAGAGTCACTCGTGTACGGCTCTGTTTCTAACACTTTATCCGTCCTGAATCGTTCGCAAACAATACGCCGAGGGTTTTTTGCACGTAGGAAACCGACATGATTATTGTAACAGGTGGTGCAGGTTTTATCGGCAGCAATATTGTCAAAGCGCTAAGTGAGCGCGGTCGCCCGGATATTTTGGTCGTTGACAACCTGTCGGACAGGACTAAATTCAGGAATATCGCTGACTGCAAGATCCAGGATTATCTGGACAAGGAAGATTTTCTGGAGAGGGTCAAGGCCGGAAGTGACTTCAGTACCTCTATCGAAGCGGTCTTCCACCAGGGGGCCTGTTCGGTTACCACGGAGTTGGACGGCCGTTACATGATGCGCAACAATTACGAATACTCCAAGGAACTTCTCCATTATTGTTTGGAACGGCGCGTCCCCTATATCTATGCGTCCAGCGCTTCGGTTTATGGGGCGGGCAAGGTATTTAAAGAAGCGAGCGAACACGAGAAACCCCTGAACGTTTACGGTCATTCCAAGTTTCTGTTTGACCAATACGTACGCCGGCTTTTGCCTGATGCCGAGAGCCAGATCGCCGGGTTGCGCTATTTCAATGTTTACGGCCCCCGCGAACAACATAAGGGTTCCATGGCCAGTGTGGCCTTCCACTTCAACAACCAGGTTCTTGCCGAGGGCAAGGTGAAGTTGTTCAAAGGGAGCGATGGATATGCGGATGGCGAGCAGCGCCGCGATTTTATCTATGTGAGTGATGTGGTGGATGTGAACCTGTGGTTCATGGAGCACATGGACGAATCCGGTATCTTCAATGTGGGCACCGGCCGCAACCAGAGCTTTAACGACGTGGCCCGGGCCGTTATTGCCTACCACGGTCATGGTGAGATCGAATACATCCCGTTTCCCGAACACCTGAAGGGACGATACCAGAGCTTCACCGAAGCGGATATCAGCGCGTTGCGCGAGACGGGTTATACGGCGCCCTTCAAAAGTGTGGAGGAAGGCGTGCGGCGCTATATGAAGTGGTTACAGACGCCAAGCGCTCTCCTTCCCGCCTGCCGCACTTGACAATAACCGTATTATGAATGACGAAACATTGTTCTTCCACAGGGTTCCGCTCAAGCATCACCACATCTGGGATGATTCGAACCGTCTTTTTTTCAACCTCAAACTCAGCCAGCATAGATAGCTTCCAAAGCCCACCATAATACTGCAAAGTAGCTGGCCCATTGTAAATGGGCCGAGGATAAAACCAAGCTGTGGATCAGGCTCCCTGAAGAACTCTATGAAGAAGCGAGACACCCCATACCCGAAAAGGAATGTTCCAAGGAGAAAACCTTGCGGAATCCTACGCTTACTTAACCATAGGAGTATTGCGAATAGCATCACCCCTTCAAAGAAGGCCTCGTAGAGTTGGGAGGGGTGTCTGGGATGTTGTCCAGCACCCGGGAAGACCATTCCCCAGGGGACCTTGGTTGGCCTCCCATAGAGCTCACCGTTTATGAAGTTGCCGATCCTCCCAAAGAAGAGTCCCAAAGGTGTTGCGATAGCCCCAAGGTCTGCGAGCATCAAAAACGGTTTGTTTTTCCTGAGAGCATAAGTCCAGCCTGCTATAAGCACGCCCAGGGCCCCGCCATGGAAAGACATGCCCCCTTCCCACAAAGCAAAGACCTTTAATGGATTGTCCCAATAATGGGAAAAGTCATAGATAATACAGTATCCGAGCCGGGCTCCCACCAGTACACCAACAATGGCATAGACAAGGAAGTCTCCTATGTCTTGCCTTGTCAGGTCGTGGCCTCTGCGGGCAGAGGTCTTAAGAAGTATGTAATAGGCCAGCAGGAAGCCTATCACATACATCAGACCATACCAGCGTATCTGTAGAGGGCCTATATGGATCAGCACTGGATCGATATCTGGATACTTCATCTCTTGGGTCGGTCCTCGTAAACAGTTATGACGCGGCCCTTAGCATAAAAGTCGCGGAGTAGCGGGGGGTAACGGGGACACGGAAGTTGTAATGTTTGTCTATGTTTTGTGACGCTGCTCTTTGGGGAGACTGAAGCTGAATGCAGAGCCTTCTTCCAGTTCACTCTGGACCCAGACCGTGCCGCCGTGGCCCTGGATAATGTGTTTTACGATAGAGAGCCCAAGGCCAGTGCCCCCCATCTGCCTGGAACGATTTTTGTCCACACAATAGAAGCGTTCAAAGATACGGTCCAGGTCTTCTCTGGGTATGCCAATGCCTGTATCTTTAACCGTCACGTGGACTTCCTTGCCTGCATCCGTTACCGAGACCGTGATAGCGCCTCCCTCAGGCGTATATTTAACTGCATTGTCCAGAAGGTTAACAAGGGCCTGGCCTATTTGCCCCCTGTCTGCCCATACCATGATTTTTTCAGGGATGGATTCGGTTTCGATGGTGATCCCTTTTGTCTCAGCAGCGGGCTTCACGAGCAATATCGAGGCATCCAGAACATCGCGCAAGTCGATTTCTTTTTTCATCAGAACGGCACTCTGGGATTCGAGTCTGGTCAAAGAAAGAAGGTCATCAACGAGAGCCGAGAGCCGGTTTGCGTGTTTTAAGATGATCTGAGAAAAAGACCTCACCGTTGAGACATCTTCGATGTCTGCATCGCACAAGGTTTCCGCATAGCCCTTTATGGAAGTCAGGGGTGTTCGGAGCTCATGGGACACATTGGCAACAAAATCCCTGCGTACTTTTTCTACGCGTTTCAAATCCGTGATGTCGTGAAAGACAGCTACAGCCCCTTCTGTCCTGTATTGAGGCGATAGGCGAACAATGGTCACATCAAAGATCTTGTCGACTTCCGGGGTGGCGACTGAAAGTTCCGTGTTGAAGGTTTCGCCCTTGTCCAGGACTTGAGCAAAGCCATCCTGGAGATCGGCATTTCGAAGGGCCTCAACCGGTGTTTTTCCGATTGCCGTGGAGGCTCCGTGGAATAGATCCTCTAGAACAGAGTTAATCAAGACGATTTTCCCTTCGCTATCTACCACCATGACCCCGTCTGACATCCCTCGCAGGATGGTTTGAAGGGTTTCTTTTTCCTGTGTAGTCTCGCGAACTCTCTTCTTGATCTCCGAGGCCATGAGGTTGATGGAACGGCCCAAGGCCCCCAATTCACCCCTAACACCGGGGTATACCTTGACATCGAAGTTTCCTTTCGAGATTTCTTCGGCTGTGCGGCTAATTTCCTCTATAGGCTGCGACAGCCTTTTCGAGACTACGATATTCAATATCAAGATCAGCACAGCACAGAGCAAAAAGGCCATAGCAAGGCTATATTCGGTCTTGCGCATCAGGTCTTTGATCTGTGTTAAGGGGACCGCAAGACGGACGACACCCATAAATTCACCCCCGGGTGCAATCTTCACCGCCACATACATCATGTCGATTTCAAGGGTTGTGCTGTAGCGGATCGCAACGCCGTGTGATGACTTGAAAGCTGCTATGAATTCAGGTCGCCCGGAATGATCCTCAATGTTTTGGAGGTTGTCCGGGGCTATCTTGCTATCTCCCAGGACAGTACCACGGCTGTCTATGAAGGTAATCCGTTCCCTGATCTCTTTACCCATTTTTTTAATCAAGGCGTCGATCTCATATGAAGGTGAGCGGTTTTTGTAATCTTTTTCAATGATGGTCTTGATTAGCACGGCCTCCTTAAAGAGACGGCCTTCTATTTGCTGCAGCATGCGATCTTTAAGATGGGATGTAAGATATCGTTCCGCGGCAAGAAAGGGGATCAGGACAATCAACAGATAAGAAAAGAATAACTTCCATTTGAACTTCATGATGTCCCTTCTTTGATCATATATCCAATCCCACGCACAGTCGCAATCATCTTGCCGTGGCTCCCCAATTTGTGACGGAGGCGCTGGATATGGGTATCTACTGTACGGTTGTAGCCCTCGAAGGTATATCCCCACACGTTATTCAAAAGCGTTTCTCTTGATCTTACACGATCTCTATTCAACAAGAGCTCTTTAAGGAGCTTAAATTCCGTAAGGGTCAGATCAAGCCTTTTTCCAGCTATGCTTACCACGTGGGCATCGACGTCCAGGACCAATTCTCCGTGCTTTAAGACCTTTTGTTCTTCTTTGACGCCCTTCAATCGTTTCAATATGCCTTTTACCCTGAGCGAAAGCTCCCTGGTGCTAAAGGGTTTCACTACATAGTCATCGGCCCCCAGTTCCAGACCCACGATGCGGTCCACCTCTTCACTCTTGGCGGTGACCATGATGATCGGAATATTTCTTGTGGCTTCTTTTTGTTTGAGGATCTTGCAAATTTCGGTGCCATCCATATCCGGGAGCATGAGGTCAAGCAAAATGAGGTCAGGGGGCTGATTTTTCATCTCTTTAAATGCTGTGGCCCCATCATGCGCAACCACTACCTTAAAGCCTGCTGCCTCCATGTGATGGGCAATCAGACCTGCGATGTCCTTTTCGTCTTCAACAATCAGAATGGTCTCTCGATTCATGCCTTTTTGGAATCCAAATCTTTGAGGAGGGGTTTATGTTTGATGACCCTTCCTTCCACCATATAGACCACGTCTTCGCCTATATTGGTGGCGTGGTCAGCAACCCGTTCAAGGTTATGGGCGATTACCGTAAAATGCACCCCCTGCTCAACAAAGGTAAGATCTTCGGTCATATGCTCAAGGATGTCACACACGAGCCGCAGATAGACATAGTCCGCTTCATCGTCTCGCTCACAAACCGATTCAGCCAGCCTCGCGTCGCGGCGGACAAATGCGTCCATACTGTCTCGAAGCATCTGTTGTGAAATTCGAGCCAGCTTTCTGACGCCCATCGGCCTCATAATCACGGGATGTTCGATAAGAAGAAGGGTCCTCTCGGCAATATTGACCGCTTGATCTCCAATACGTTCCAGCCCCAGATTGATCTTCATGGCCATGGTGATAAAACGAAGGTCAATCGCCATGGGCTGTTTAAGGGCCAGTAATTTTAGGCATTGTTGATCAATGAAATTCTCCATCTCGTTGATCTGATCATCCTTTTCTATCACAGTTGAGGCCATGACACCATCCCGCTTGTCAAGGGCCTGCATGGCATCCTGCAAGGCCTCCTCAACCATGGAGGCCATTTTGAGAAGATTGATCTTTAGGTCAGCCAGTTCCCTGTGAAGCGATGAGATCATGGTTTCTCCTGAGTTTTAGCAAGTGCCACTAACCGAATCGTCCCGTGATATAGTCTTCAGTCTGTTCTATGCTTGGTTTTGTAAACATGATTTCGGTCTTATCCACCTCTATGAGTCTCCCCATATAGAAAAAGGCGGTAATATCCGAAACCCTGGCTGCCTGCTGCATGTTGTGGGTCACGATGATGATGGTATACTTCTTTTTTAGCACGCTTATCAGCTCTTCTATCTTTTGAGTAGCAATGGGGTCAAGGGCAGAGGCCGGTTCATCCATGAGCAGGACTTCAGGCTCTATGGCAAGAGCCCTGGCTATGCACAAACGCTGTTGCTGACCGCCTGAGAGACTGAGGGCAGATTCGTTGAGTCGGTCCTTGACCTCATCCCATATGGCGGCCGCCTTAAGGCTTGCTTCAACCCTGTCCTGAAGTTCAGCTTTATTATTCACACCATTGATGCGTAGCCCGTATGCAACATCATTGAATATGGTTTTGGGAAACGGGTTCGGCTTTTGAAAAACCATGCCTACCCGTTTTCTGATCTCAACCACATCCACGCCGCTTGCGTAGATGTTTTCGCCCTCCAAAAGGACCTCTCCCTCGACACGCGTACCAGGGATGATGTCGTTCATGCGGTTCAAGGTTCTGATATAGGTGCTCTTGCCGCAGCCCGAAGGCCCTATAAGCGCGGTGACCTGGTGTTCCCTGAATTCAAGCGTGATATCGTCAATGGCCTTGAAGTCTCCGTAGTAGAAGCTCATATTATTGGTGGCCATCTTTATCTTGTTTGGCATTGGGGTCATTGGTCATAAGCCGGACGAGGTGGAACCAAATAAGGTCCTCTCGCCCGCTCCTTACAGTCGCTCGAGCCCGCAGAGATCACTGAGACGATTCTTTTGGCCTGATTTTTTGAGAGGAAAAATCAGGCCAACCAATCAGCCCCTACCGGGGCAGTTATAACCTTACAAATCCTAACCCTGTCATCTCCCGCTGCAGCGGAATGGCAGTTTGCCTCGTTCCCACGCTCTGCGTGGGAACGTACTCTGCTTGGCGCTCTGCGCCTTTGAAAACAGACGCAGAGCGTCTGTATGGGAATGGGCCTGCCCTGGCGCGATGTGCTCGAATCAGCCTGCTAAGTCTACAAGGTGCTGCATGCTCAGGTTAGCCGATTGAGCCTATAAGCCAGGTCTGGGCCAGGGTTCCGACGCAGAGCATCGGAACCAGAATAAACCTGAAAGTCAAGTTGGCGCGTTCATCCACAAACTTCCCTTTCGTGTTTTCAATCTTTGCGGCGTTCGCCTTGAGAACATTACGTGCTTTCGTGATAATTCTTTTTTTGCTTCCCTAACAATAAATCCAATATCTAACCGCACAGGTGGAAATTTTTCTTACCCTTTTTCTCTTTTCGTGCTTTCGTCTTTTCGTGATTATTTTATGCTAATTGTTTTCTTCCTCTAAACCCACCATTCCAGTATTCCATCATTCCATCATTCCAATTGCGTAGCGAAGCGGAGCTATGTTGTTTGCTTCCTCCGTATCCTGGTGCGTATGATGATCGCGACAAGGTTGACACTGAGTACAAGCGCAATAAGGACCAGGGCAGTGCCATATTGAAGATGCCTTGTTTCCTCAATATGGGTGCCGGCCGTAGCGAGCACATAGATATGATACGGGAGGGCCATCACTTCATCAAAGATAGAAGAAGGAAGTTTGGTCGTATAAAAGGCCGCTGCAGTAAACATGATAGGTGCCGTCTCCCCGGCTGCTCTTCCGATCCCCAGTATGGAGCCTGTCAGGATACCGGGCAGGGCGACCGGAAATACCACTCTATAAATAGTTTGTCACTTTGTGCCGCCCAGTGCAAGGGATGCCTCTCTGTAGGTTTGTGGCACGGCCTTTAAGGCTTCCTCAGAGGCACCAATAATTACAGGGAGTATCAGAAATCCGAGGGTAAGTGAGCCGGACAATATTGAAGAATCAAACCCCAAAAAGACCACAAAGAGCCCAAGGCCAAAGAGCCCGAAGACCACCGACGGCACCCCGGCAAGGTTGTTGATGCCGATTCTTATTAGCCTGACTATCTTTCCCCCGCGGGCATATTCGCTCAAGTATATGGCCGAAGCAACCCCGAGAGGAAAGGCAATGATAATAGCCCCCAGAGTCAGGTAGAATGTGCCAATAATAGCAGGGAATATGCCCCCTTTTGTCATAGCGTCCGTGGGGGTCTGCGTTAAGAACGTAAAGTTAATGGCCTTATAACCACGAACGAGTATGAAGCCCAGCATGATCAGAAGTGCCATGGATATAACAATCGCAGATGACCTTATAACAAAAAAGGCTACTCCTTCTGTCAACTTTCTCTTTTGTCTGGAGTTCATAGTGAGTTTATTGAGTTTATTGAGTTTGTTGGGTTTATTGAGTTTATTGAGTTTGTTGGGTTTATTGGGTTTATTGGGTTTATTGGGTTTATTGGGTTTATTGGGTTATATGAGCTAAGAGCTTATGAGATATCAGCTAACTTGCTATAGGGTTGCTGTGCCCACCTGTTTATATTTATGAGATATGTAATCTGCAATCAAGTTAAAACCCAGGGTCATAAGGAAGAGGACTACGCCGGTTGCAAACAGGGCATAGTAGTGATCGCTTCTGAAGGGTGCCTCCCCCATCTCGGCCGCGATGCTGGCAGGCATGGGGCGTACCGAATCAAATATGCTTTCAGGGATTGCGGCAGCGCCCCCTGCAACCATCAAAACCACCATCGTCTCACCGATTGCCCTGGACATCCCGAGAATAATAGCTGTGCAGGTGCCGGATAACGATGCAGGGACAACCACTCTACTAATAGTCTCCCATTGGGTTGCCCCTAAAGCCAGGGATGCCTCCCGTAGTTCCCGGCTCACTGCATGGAGGGCATCTTCCGTAAGGCTGGAGATGGTTGGCACGGCCATTATGGCCAGCATGAGTGAGGCATTCACGATATTAAGGCCTGTTGGGATGTCAAAGACCTTTTGAAGAAAGGGGGCCATGACCACCATGCCGAAGAACCCGATCACTACCGAAGGGAGGGCGGCAAGGAGCTCGACCACAGGCTTTAAGACTTCCTTTACGCTGGGGCTTGCAATCTCCGAGATGTAGATCGCGGAAAGGACCCCGAGCGGCACCGCAATCATGGATGAAACCGCTGTAACGATCAGAGAACCAACAATCAGAGCAAGAATACCGAAATCGGCCGGCTCATCCGTTGGGTACCACAATTGGCCGAACAGGAATTCGCTGACCGATACGGACTTGAAGATTGGGAGGCCTTCCTTGAAAAGAAAGGCAACAATCAATACAAGGACAATGATCGAAATGGCGGCAAGAAAAAGGAACCACTTTTCTATCAGATATTCTCTAATGAGGCGTTCTTGGGCTCTTTTCATTATCTGCCAAGTTCATACAGCGGCACAAACCCTTCCTCCTTGACAGTCTTCTGCCCCTTTGGACTGACAACATAATTGATAAAATCAGAAACTACACCTTTTGGCCAGCCGTTTGTGAACATAAACAAAGGGCGAGCAACGGGATATGTGCCGTTTAAGGCAGTGGTAACCGATGCCGTCACGCCGTTCACATCAAGCGCCTTGATATTCTTGTTCAGATAACCAATACCGACATAACCAATGGCATGCTTGTTGTTCATCACAGCCTGCGCGACTGCGCCGTTTGAGGCCAAGAGTTGGGCGGTTGGGGCTACACGCTCTTTCTTCATAACCTTTTTGTGCCATACCTCATAGGTCCCCGAGCTGGTATCTCTTGAAATTATTATAATCTTTCTGTCTTCTGCACCCAGTTCTTTCCAGTTACGGATCTTTGCCCGGTAGATACTCTTGAGCTGAGTTAGGGTGATATTTTTTACACTGTTTGCAGGATGAACAACAGGTACGATAGCATCGATTGCTACGCGGTGGGGCACAGGGAAGACGTTGTTTTTCGTGGCAAGGTCAATCTCTTTTTCCTTGATGAACCGGGAAGCGTTGGCAATATCCGTAGACCCGTCAATCAAGGCCTTGATCCCGTTTCCGGAACCTCCGCCGGAAATCGATACATTTACATCGGGGTGCATTTTCACATAGACTTCTGCCGCCTTCTGGGCGACAGGGAGCACCGTAGTGGACCCCTTGATGACAAGGCTCTCAGCAAAGGCAAGACCGCTGATGTTAAAACATAATACCATTGACAAAACAAGCGCTCTTAACCAGAATGATTTTTTCATGTTACC
>DAOVOU010000015.1 GCA_030629475.1 Desulfobacterales bacterium
GAGATGTCCGAGCTGGCTGAAGGAGCACGACTGGAAATCGTGTGTACTGCCAAAAGCGGTACCGAGGGTTCGAATCCCTCTCTCTCCGCCAGGAATTTAACCTTGTTAAATTTCACCTTTGGCTCGTAGCTATTAGCTTGTAGCTGTATGGTTCTTGTCTTTCTGGTAAAAGATTTGACGTTGTCAAATCTTACAGTTCACGATTAACTTATAACCAGTAGCTCATAGCCGCTCAACGGGCACAACCGGCTCAACGGGCACAACGGGCACAACGGGCACAACCGGCATAACCGGCTCAACCGATCAATATCATGTCCTATCTAGTATTGGCACGAAAATATCGCCCCCAAACCCTTGAACAGGTCGTTGGCCAGGCTCATGTAACCCGGACCCTCAAGAATGCTATCCAGGCTGATAGGGTTGCCCATGCCTTACTTTTTGCCGGTCCCAGAGGTATCGGCAAGACCTCGGTTGCCCGTATCCTTGCCAAGGCCATGAACTGTAAGGAAGGTCCGACCCCTACCCCGTGTAATGTGTGCACATCTTGCAGGGAAATCACAGATGGCATCGCGGTTGATGTATTTGAAATCGACGGTGCTTCCAATAGAGGCATTGACGAGATCCGCGAGCTTCGAGAAAACGTAAAATACATGCCTGGCCACGGCCGGTACAAGATCTATATCATCGACGAGGTCCACATGCTCACGGCTCCCGCGTTCAATGCCCTTCTCAAGACCCTGGAGGAGCCCCCAGCCCATGTCCTTTTTATCTTTGCCACAACTGAGGCCCAGAAGATTCCTGTCACGATCTTATCGCGATGCCAGAGGCACGACTTCCGGCGGATTGGTCTTGAAGACATACTCAAACACCTAAAGGATATCTGTCAGGGGATCTCTTTTGAAATCAGTGAAGACAGTCTTCGCCTTCTGGTCAGGGAGGCTGACGGGAGCATGCGTGATGCTCTGAGCCTCCTCGACCAGGTCATGGCTTATTCTGAAGGGGCTGTCAGTGATGATCAGGTACTCGAGATTCTGGGCGTAGTAGATCGAAAGGTGATATTTGATCTCTCTTCCGCCCTGCTTGCCCACGATGTGGTAAAGGCCCTTAACTTGCTTGACGGAGTCTACAACTATGGCCACGACCTGAAGCGGCTTTCAATGCAGATGGTGGAGCACTTCAGGCATCTTCTCATTCTCAAGATGGACCACGGCGCCAGCCCTCTGGTCGATGTACCCGCACACGAACTCACATTAATGGAACAGCAGGTTGAAAACATTTCCTTAGAGTCCCTTAACCAGGTCTTCACCACCCTGTTTCAGGCAGAGGTGGGCATAAGGCTTTCTCCCCAACCAAAGCTGGCCCTGGAGATGCTCTTCATCAAGCTCGCCCAGTTGAAGCCTGTTGTATCCTTTGATGAAATCATCAAGAAACTGGGCCACCTTGCCAAAGAGATCAAGATAGGTCATGGTATTACTGAGGTAAGAGAAGTTCGCGAGTATACGACTGAGTCCGAGCAAGAGTCAGCGTCATCCGAAAACCCTGCGCAGGCCTGGCAACAACTCCTTGCCGTCTTCAGAGAAAGGTATCCTGCTCTTGTTCCTAACCTTGAAAAGGCCACTTTGACCAGGATTGGCAAAGATTTCCTGGAAATCACGGTGACCGGAAACTCCTTTTATACAGCTAGACTGCGGGACAAAAAGAGTCTGGCCTCACTCCAGGAAGTCTGCGAACAGTTTTTCAAACGCAAGATGAAAATCAAGATAGTTGACTCTGGAAAAGGAGCCTTTCAAAAGAGCCAACACAAGGAAAGCGACAGGGTAAGACGTTTGAAAAGGGAGGCCCTGGCTCATCCCCTTGTGACGGATGCCTTAGAGGTCTTTCAGGGTAGGGTGGTGGATGTGAAGATTCTGTGATTGGGTTTATCGGGTTTATTGGGTTTATCGGGTTTATCGGGTTTATTGGGTTTATTGGGTTTATCGGGTTTATTGAGTTAACACAACAAACCGTGTAAACTCAACAGACACAACAAACACAGTCACACGGGTATGGAGGTAGAATATGGCAAAAGGCATGGGTAATATGTTGAAACAAGCACAAAAACTGCAGTCCAAGATCTTTAAACTCCAGGATCAGTTAGCCGACAGGACGGTAGAGACAACAGTCGGTGGCGGTATGGTGAAGGCTGTTGCCAATGGGAAACAGGAGTTGTTGTCCATCAAAATAGAGCCTGAAGTGGTGGATCCGAATGATGTCCAGATGCTCGAGGACTTGATTGTGGCTGCAGTCAATGATGTGCTCAAAAAAGCTCAAGAGATGGTCACGGAAGAGATGACAAAACTCACAGGCGGGTTCAAAATCCCGGGTATAATGTAACAATGGAGTTCTATCCCTCATCCCTTGTCCGCCTGATCAAGCACCTGTCAAAGCTTCCCGGCATTGGCGAGAAGACCGCAACGCGTCTGGCCCTCCACATCCTTCGCTCATCAGATGAGGACGCAAAAGCTCTATCTGAGAGCATTCTTGAGGTTAAAAGCAAGATAAGGTTCTGCTCAAAATGCTTTGGCCTTTCTGAGACAGGCCCTTGCAGGATCTGTCTCAACAAGAACAGGGATCATGCCATCGTGTGTGTGGTTGAACAGCCTAGCGATTTGGCCGCCCTTGAGAGGTCAGGGGCCTTTAAAGGGGTGTATCACGTACTCCACGGAGCACTCTCCCCGATGAATGGTATCGGACCGGATGACTTGAGGATCAAGGAACTTATTGAGCGCGTTATGCAGGGTGGAATTAAGGAGGTGGCCCTTGCTACCAACACCAATGTGGAAGGAGAGGCCACAGCATCATATCTGGCTCAACTCCTGAAGGGATATCCTGTACGGGTAACACGAATAGCCACGGGTGTCCCTGTGGGAGGTGATCTCAAATATCTTGATGAAGTCACGCTAAGGCGTGCCATGGAAAGGAGGGAAAGTTTCTGAAGTGCCAAAGCCTGCGGATTTCTTTGAATGCCAAAAATGTGGCGAATGCTGCAAAGGGTACGGAGGCACCTTTGTAAATGATCATGAAATTGAGCGCATCTCGCGGTACCTGGGCATAGAGCCAGAGCGCTTCCTTTGCGATTACTGCGATTGGTCAGGGGGACGGCCCTTGATCAAAACTGCAGAATCGGGTTATTGCATCTTTTGGGACAAGCTGTGCACCATCCACGAAGTCAAACCCCGCATGTGCAAAATCTGGCCCTTTATTGAAAGCATCTTGGTGGATCCGTCAAACTGGGCTATCATCAAGTCGATGTGTCCGGGGATTCGTGACAATGGCAACCTGGATGATCTCGCCGAGTGCGTCAGAAGTGTCCTCGCGGAATATGATAAAGTATAGCATGGTTGAGTGGTTTTCAATCTAACTACTCAACTGTTCGACCACTCAACTACTTAACCAACAGGGGATCCCATCTTGATTGGCATATTTGATTCCGGTATTGGTGGTCTTACGGTGGTCAATGCCCTAAAGCGTCATCTGCCCGACTACGATATCCTCTATTTCGGAGATACAGCACGCACGCCTTATGGCACAAAAAGCCCTGAGACCGTCGTCCAATACGCTATCGAGGACGCGGAGATGCTGCTCCGGAAAGGGGCTCAGATGCTGGTCGTGGCATGTAACACCGCCTCCAGTGTAGCTACAGGTACCTTAAAGGAGCGGTTCGATGTGCCCATCCTTGAGGTCATATCACCCGCCGTCAACATGGCCGTTTCAGACCCCAAAAGGACGCGTGTCGGGGTCATCGGGACCAGGGCCACTGTGAATAGCGGAGTCTATGAAAACAAGATCAAGGCCATACGGCCAGAAATGAAGGTCTATGGTCAGCCCTGTCCGCTCCTGGTGCCCCTTGTGGAGGAAGGGTGGCTTAAGAAGGGAGAAACCAGAAAAATTGTCAAAAAGTACCTTCACCCCCTCAAACTCAAACAGATCGATATCCTGATCCTGGGCTGTACCCACTATCCCCTTTTAAAGGAAATCATACAGGTAAAAATTGGAAAACGTGTGAAGATTATCGACTCATCAGAGGCACTGTCTGACTCAGTCATGGATTTTCTCCGCCACAATCCCCATGTTGACAGCAGGCTTAGAAAAGACGGGACTTGCCAATTCTACGTGTCAGATGTGACCGAACAGTTTCAAAAAATTGCCGGAACTATACTTAAGACAACCGTGACATTGGAACACATTAAGTTATAAAATCGCTTCGCGATTTTATATAATCCCGACTTTGTCGGGACTGCGCCGCTCAAAAAAAGGAAATTCCTATAACTACAATATATTGAATGTGGATCCATATATCTCTCATGGATTTCAGCACCTTTTGGATCTATTTAACCGAACAGGCTTCTCTATTTTTAAAGGCAATTGGAGGATGTTCTAATGGCTCATAAACCCACCTATGGAGAATTGGAACAAGGGGTTAAGGAGTTAGAACAGGAAGCCCTTGAGCGCAGGCGGGCAGAGGAGACGCTTCTCTCGTTTTCTTCCTTTCCAAAGCAACTCTGGCGGCGGGTGAGGCGGAACGTTTTCGTAGTTTCAAGACTGGAGAAAAACGTATGGAACGAGCTAAGAAACTTCTTGCCGAAACGTTTGGCTTTGATCAATTCATGCCGGGGCAAGCCGAGGTCATTGGGGAACTGATTGCGGGACGCTCCGCCCTGGCGATCTTTCCGACTGGCGGCGGGAAGTCGCTGTGCTACCAGTTGCCTGCACTCACATTCGACGGCGTGACAATCGTCATTTCCCCGCTTATCGCGTTGATGAAGGATCAAATCGACGTGCTCAAAAGCCGTGGCGTCGCAGCTAGACGACTCGATTCAACGCTGTCATCCGATGAGACGCGAGAGGTTATGTCAGCCCTCCGAGGTGGCAAATTGAGCTTGCTGTATGTAGCGCCTGAACGATTCAACAACGAACGCTTTTTACAAGCCATTCTGCATACCCGGGTGTCAATGTTCGCCGTTGACGAGGCACACTGCATTTCGGAGTGGGGGCACAATTTTCGACCAGACTACCTAAAACTAGCGCGCTTTGCTCGGGCTTGCCGTGCGGAGCGATTGCTCGCATTGACGGCAACGGCGACTCCAAAGGTAGCTGGGGACATCTGCGATGGTTTTGGTATCGCAGGGGGCAGCGTGGTCCGGACCGGCTTCTACCGACCGAATCTCACGGTGTTGATTACGCCCATCACTGCTGGAGATCGTGATCGAACCTTGGTAGAACGGCTGAAGAATCATCCTGAGGACCCAACGATCGTGTACGTCACGCGGCAAAATACGTCGGAGCAGGTTGCCGCGCGTCTCGCCAAGGCAGGACTGCGGGCGCGAGCTTATCATGCGGGGATGAAGAACGATCAACGGGCTGAAGTGCAGGATTGGTTCATGGAGTCAAGGGATGGAATTGTGGTTGCGACAATCGCTTTCGGCATGGGGATCGACAAGTCCGACATCCGTTACATTTACCACTACAATCTTCCGAAGAGTCTTGAGAATTTTTCGCAAGAGATCGGGCGTGCCGGCCGAGACGGCCAGGCTTCAATTTGTGAGATGTTTGTCTGCCCGGATGACATCTGCACACTCGAGAACTTCGCCTACGGGGACACGCCCTGTCGAAACGCGATCCAAAGTTTACTGGAGGAGATTTTTACGGCGACCGGACAGTTCAATGTCAGCCTCTATGAATTGTCGCTTCGTCACGACATCCGTCAACTGGTGATGCGAACCTTATTGGTACAACTGGAACTGCGTAATTACCTCCGGGAATTGACCCCGGTTTACAGCCGCTATCAATTTCGACCGCTGTTCTCGTCAGCCGAGATTTTATCGCGGTTTGATGCCGAACGTCGCCGATTCCTGGCAAACGTTTTCAAACAAGCTCGCAAAGCCAAGATCTGGTTCCATATCGATCTGGACCAGGCATCGATAGCCGTTGATCAGCCACGAGATCGAATTGTGCGAGCGTTGGACTACCTTGCCGAACAGTCGCTGCTGGAAGTGAAAGTCGAAGGAGTTCGCAACCGTTTCACGATTCTTCGCCATCCGGACGACATTGAGCGTCTCACCGATGCATTGTCCCAAAACGCACTGGAACGTGAAGCACGCGAGATCGTACGTATCGGTCAAGTGCTCCAGTTCGCCACGCACGACGGGTGTCTGGTGGCGCATCTGGCCGACCATTTTGGCGAAAAACTGCCCCGCCCTTGCGGGCATTGCTCATGGTGTCTGAACGGCCATCAGCCTGCGACACTTACGGCGGCTGAACCGGCAACGATCGACACTGTATTTTGGCAACAAATCACTGACGCGTGGAATCAGCAAGAAGAGCCAATCGACGAGGCCCGTGCATTGGCTCGATTCGCATGTGGGATCACTTCTCCACGATTGACGCGCACAGGTCTGTCAAAACATCCTCTTTTCGGAGCTCTATCCCACGTCAGGTTCGCTGATGTTCATACACTCGCCCAAGCGTGGAAACGAGATCAAAGCCTGTAAGCCTACCAACATTCCCTGGTTGAGCCCGGGACAGGGCCAATAAATAACGTCTCGGAATTTCTACAACCCATTGGAATCATAGCTATTTATTGGCTTTATTGGAAGCTCGATCAGGGAATAATGGAATGATGGAATGATGTAAAACATAAAAGAAACAAACTCCTCTTAGACCCAATATTCCAACATTCCAGTATTCCATTATTCCAATTGCGGAGCAAAGCGGAGCTAAGTTCGTGTGATGTCAACAGGTTGTAGAAATTCCGAGACGTTTTATTTAGCCAACCAGCCAAGAAAAAAGGGCCAGCCAAAATGGCTAAGCCCTTGATTTTCCCTGGAGCCGGCGATGGGATTTGAACCCGCGACCTACTGATTACGAATCAGTTGCTCTACCCCTGAGCTACGCCGGCTAACCTGGTGAAATACTTTGTACCATGCGGATTTACAGCCGGTCAACGAAATTTTCAAACTGGGAAAAAACGCCCCATTTCCGCTCCACAGTCATGTGAGGATAGGTGGCAGGTTCGACTGCCCCCGCTTCCACAATTCTCACCAAGTGAAAACTTTTAGTTTTTGCTGATCTTGCCCCGATGGGATACCCAAATACTTCAGCGGGATGTTTTGGCACCATCGTTTCCTCCAAGCAAGTGTTGCCACTCTCTGCGCATACTTTTTTCATCTATATCTGAGGCCAGAAACCAGCCTAACGCTGTTCCACAGTCACGGCAAAATGAATAGCTATCTGTGGTGTCAATTTTGCGAGGTTTGGACCATTTACCAGATTTTCCCCTAACCGTCTCTGGTCTCAGAACCAGAATAGCATCGTGTTTGAGAGACTTGAGACCGAGGATATGCACAGAAACCGGGTTTTCGGAAAACACAATGTAGCGGTTAACCAACAAAAATCCCGCCCTTTTCAAAGAGAGAGCTAGTTCGGCCCATGCCTCGTGACGCCAGTGATGGAAGGTAAAGATGAGCCGCCCTCCCTCTTTCTTGAGAGCACGGCAGCACATCTTCCAAATATCTGCCAGTACCTCACCATATTTGCGACCGCTGGAAACGGTTCCCTCCGATACCGCCGAGGCAAGGGGATCATAATGCCAATCCGCTTCTTGAGGCAAAAACAGACGGAGCCAGACTCGAAAGAAGTTGGACAAATCGCTGTATTGGACACTATCATAGTAAGGGGGATCGGTAACCACATAATCAACGGTGTTTTCGGGAATATTAAGGGCGGACGCATCGCCTTGGAGTATTAAGACCTTGCGTTTTCCTGCGGTCAGAGCCTTCCAGTTGGATACTGGTTTTCCCCCGTCAATCTCGCCAATAATGGGAACTTTTACACGCCGGTCACCTAGGATGCGGGTCTCAATCGGCTGAACGGCCCACTCCCCCGCTCTTATGATACGGTCGTTGAAGAGCCGGTTTAGTGTCCCCGATGTATTACCAGAAAACACCATATTGTTTTCCAATGCCGTGTAAGGAAATGAATAAGCGTGGTGAGAAAACACATGGCGGATAGCCCCGGGACGACGAATGTCACGGCCCTTGTAGCCGCAGAGAAGCGAATTAAACTCCAAGGACGTGGAGATTAACAGCGCCATCCACAATCGGTCCTCATCGGATAGCTGTGATAAAAACTCCAGTGAAATGCTTAGATAAAGCAACTGGCGCGGCGTGAACAACTCTTGGAAGGTGCTGATGCCTCGTCGAAGGAGATCATTAGATTTGGGTCCGTTGGGAACACGAAAATCCTGAAGGTCTCTAAAGTTGAGTTGTTGAGCCAAAACGCGGACCTGGGCCAGAAGCTCCAGATCATTTTGAGTTATTGATTTGAAAAAGCCCCCATGTTTGCGACAAATTCCAGCAATGACCAGAGGAACGTAGCGCTCTGAAAACGAATCATTCAGAATGTCGGTAAATGGTGCATGGCACTCTTCGCAACGTTTGGTGCCTTTTACCATCAAAGGCCTGTCCACCCTGCTTCGGCACTTATGTTTCGTGGCAGTGAACACGTCTCGGCATCTGTGACAGATATATACGTCATGGTCATTACCCTGCCGCAAAAGAGAATCGTCAATAAAGAGTACTTCCCTACAGGAACATTTTCTACGCAATCCATACAACATGAATTGGGTTTCTGCGTTTTTCTTACAAGTCGGGCAGGTGGTTTTATAGAAGGGAGCAAGTTTGCTTCTTAATGCATTGAGAAACTTATCGAAGATAAGCTTCTTGTGGCGCAAAGGCGATAGAGTGAAACCGGCTTTTGTTTGAAGAACAGGAATCGGATCGATGTCCATGCCTATAACGTTCGCTCCCATCCGGACTGCTTCATGAAGGGTCGTGCCACCACCTATCATCGGGTCCAGGATGATTTTGCCCTCTAAGCCCCCTGCTTCGTAAAAATTCCGCTTGCCTGAATCATCTACAAGTTGCTTAAGAATATGACGAAACGTAGTGCCAGAACGACGTGCCCACCATTTGTGCAAGTAGGTATTGGGCCGATACAGATGCTTGTTATATGATTCAAGGGTTGCTAGCTCGTTTGCTGCGTCTTCAGGGAAGGTTTTGTCGATAGGAATCTCTTCTGAGTATGGCCTTTCAACTTGGCTGGCGCGAAAGTTGAATCCTGT
Source organism: Desulfobacterales bacterium (assembly GCA_030629475.1). Taxonomy (GTDB): domain Bacteria; phylum Desulfobacterota; class Desulfobacteria; order Desulfobacterales. Next base: position 9,161 of record DAOVOU010000015.1, read on the forward strand.
TTGAATTGGTACACGCATTGAATCTTTCCTGATGCTGTGAACACGCGGGGAAGGGGTCCCAAGGAGAAGACGAAGGGATTTCTCCCGGCAATATAAGGGCAGGGTTGAAGCTTGTAAATAGAAAAAGTTACCCCCCAAGCTTCTCTTTCATCGCCTTATTGACGGAGTTCCTACCGAGCTTGACCCTGGCGACGGTACGCTTGTATTTGTCTGTGGCGACCTTCTCGACCGCGATCTCCTGGCCGAGAATCATGGCTGACAAATCCTTCCTCGCCTGGGCCGCGCCCTTCTTGCCCTTCTCAGGGGCGTCGTAGCCTGCCAGCCTGATGGGGTTCTTCCTGCGGTTGGTCTCGAAGGTGTCCCCGTCAATGACCCTTGTGACCTTTTCTTTCCGTGGCATGGTGGCCTCCTTCTAGCAATGGAGCTTTCAAAGTGGCCTATATTGTGGTACATACTAATCCAAAACACAATATATTGGGTTTGTCAAGCGAAAAGGGGCTCCTGTTTAAGACCAAACACGCGTGTAGAAGAGGTGCCGGTCATGTATTTATGCGTTGCCGTTGGTAGGGAAATATGAATAAGGCTCGAATACGCCGCGAAGAGCACGTATCGACGCACCGGGCGCGCTACATCACATCATCTGTTCTTAAACCGCCCTTTTTGCCCCTGAAAATGCAGTTTAAAGGCTCATATGGGTGCCTATTCTATCGCTATCCTTTTTGATATTAGTTACTTAGCGTGGCCCGACCCTGTCTCCTACTTAGCGTGGCCCGACCCTGTCTCCTCTTTCTCCTGGATTTTGTGAAATGTGTAGGTCTGCCCCCCCCTTTTTTTTGCCCCCCTCTTTCACAGGCTTGTGAGAGCGAGCTGCTGCCCCTGGAATTTCTGGGAATTTGTGGGAAATCCTTGACAAATACTCACAATCTTGAGTAAATTTACTCAAAACATTGAGTAAATTGTAAAAAGCAAGGAAATCAAATGTTTAAGAGGACAAGTCACAGCGTACTTCTGGGCAGATTGTCCGAACCCAGGCGCTTTATCCAGGTGCTGTCCGGTCCGAGGCAAACGGGGAAGACCACCCTCGCCCACCAGGTCATGGCCGATTCCCAGTTGCCGAGCCACTATGCCTCTGCAGATGAGCCTACCCTGAAGGATCGCACCTGGATGGAACAGCAGTGGGAAGCAGCGCGGGCACAACTCAAATCCGGACAGTACGCGAGAAAGGCGGTACTTGTTCTGGATGAGGTGCAGAAGATCACCGGCTGGTCCGAAACAGTAAAGCGATTATGGGATGAGGATACGTCCAACGGACTGCCACTCCATGTGATCGTTTTGGGATCATCGCCCCTGCTGGTACAGCGGGGCCTCACGGAAAGCCTTGCCGGACGATTTGAGGTCATGCCGGTTACACACTGGTCGTTTGCGGAAATGCACGAGGCGTTCGGGTGGGATGTGGAACAATACGTTTTCTATGGGGGATACCCCGGAGCCGCTGATCTCATCCATGACCAGCAGCGGTGGTCCAGTTACATCATGAATTCCCTCATAGAGACCACGATTGCACGGGATATTTTGCTCATGACCAGGGTTGACAAACCGGCTCTTTTGCGTCGCCTGTTCGAACTCGGCTGTTCCTATTCAGGCCAGGTTCTTTCATATCAGAAGATGCTGGGCCAGCTTCAGGATGTTGGCAATACCACTACCCTTGCCCACTACTTGAATCTGTTCGGAGGCGCTGGACTTCTGGAAGGCCTGCCGAAATATGCAGGCCAGCGGGTTCGCCAAAGGGCGTCCAGCCCGAAGCTTCAGGTCCTTAATACGGCCCTGATAACGGCTCAATCCCAATTCAGCATGGAGGAAGCCAAGCGGGATACCAATTACTGGGGCCGGCTGGTCGAATCAGGTGTCGGTGCAACTCTAATCAATGGACTCAGAGGCAAAGGCATCGAGGTCTTCTACTGGTCGAGCCGTAATCAAGAAGTCGATTTCGTATTGTCCCGAGGTAATTCTTTGGTAGCCCTCGAGGTAAAGAGTGGACGTAGAAGAACCAGCTTGCCGGGTATTGAGGCTTTTTCTAAAGAGTTTAGCGTAACGAGGAAGTTGTTGGTTGGGGCTCAAGGTATTCCGTTACGGGAATTTTTGCTCGCGCCGCCAGAGGAATGGCTGCGCTGACCCCCCCCCCTTTTTTTGTACATCCATCCAGCGTCAGCAGAGCGAAGGAAAGGGGACAGGGACTGCCGTCAGAAAAACACCTGCTTCTCGACGTCGAAAGAAACGCATGAATGCATGACCGTTCTCAACTCCTGAAAGCTACGCACTTTCTGCACCAACCCCCATTACCAACGAGGTATTTTAAATCTGACCACACTAAATCTAACCCGTTTCATGTAGAAGTATTGAACTTTCTAGTTGGAATCTCCTGACAAAATCAATCATTTATATTTTAGTTCTTTCTACTAAAAATCCTAAATTTCAACATAAGGCTGTTCCCATTGATTCACTAAAAAAAGGAGGTTGTGTCAAATGAGCTCCCAAACGTCGCCAGAAGAACTTGATGCTTTTAATAACATCATCGGTGAGTTATCGCGTTTTGACGAGGATACCAAGGCCAGACTGATGCAAACGATATTGACATTTCTCAACATCGATGTTTTCGGTAGACCGACACCCACATGGGACACCGTGCCCCATCCCAACGGCTCGAACAAAACGTCGGTTCCAAGGGCCAACGTTGGCTTTTCTGAAAGAGAAGATTTAGGCCCGAAAGAGTTTCTTCTCGAAAAGGAACCAAAGCTGATCAATGATAGAGTGGCCTGCCTTGCCTACTACCTGACCCATTACCGTAACACTCCTCATTTTAAAACCCTCGATATCAGCAAATTAAACACAGAAGCGGCTCAGGTGAAGTTTACGAACGCCTCAGTCGCGGTGAATGAGGCAGAAAGGAGGGGTCTCCTTGTTCCAGCCGGGAAAGGCAAGAAGCAGTTGAGCGCTTTGGCTGAGCAGTACGTTCAAGCTTTGCCTGATCGTGAGGCCGCAAAGAAGATTTTGAAACGGATCAAGCCGATTCGGAAGAAGGCAGTTCCTGCCAAACAGGAGCAAGCAAGCAAATCGGCCAGAAGTGAAAGCACTCAGGAATAGTAGATATGAGTAAAGAGGCATTGCGCATAGCAATATTCAATCACAAAGGCGGAGTTGGGAAAACCACGTTGACCGTTAACATAGCGGCAGCCCTGTCGGATTTAGGGAAGCGAGTCCTGTTGGTCGACTCCGATCCTCAGTGTAACCTCACATCGTACCTGATTGAAGATTCCGTAATCGATGACCTGTTAGATAAGTCCGATGGACGGAACGGGGAGACAATATGGTCAGCACTGAAACCAATAGTTGAAGCACGCGGCGGTCGGAAGAAAATTGCTGGCATTGAAGTGATAGACGATGGGACCTATTTGATACCTGGTGACATAAGGCTTTCTGAGTTCGAAGCGGAATTGTCTGACTATTGGTCTGCATGTGTCGAAAGGAAAATAAGAGGATTCAGCGGTGTATCAGCGTTGGCCGAACTTGTCTCCGAATATGCCAAGAACAAAACAGTCGATTATGTTTTCTACGATACGGGTCCGAATATTGGGCCATTGAATAAAGTAATTCTCTTGGACTGTGATTATTTCATTGTGCCGGGAAGCTGCGATCTATTCTCAGTGCGAGCGCTCAAGACTTTAGGTCATACTCTCGTCACTTGGATTACTAATTGGGAGACGATTTCTAAACTTGCACCAGACGGCTTACACTTATTGCGTGGGAAACCTAAGTTCCTCGGTTATATTCCCCAGGGATTCAGAATTTATGCACAGACAATGGCCCGCAGGCCCGCTAGATACGCAGCAAGATTCGAAAAGCAGTTACACAGTGATTTGATAGTTTTGCTTAGAACGGTAGACAAGGCCTTGTCAAAACCAGAAGTCAGGGGAGCAAGATTGGGCGAAATTAAAGATTTCGGCTCATTGGTCCAAATGAGTCAGGAACAAGGTGTTGCATTTTGGTATGTAGATGGCGCCCCGGAATACCAAACTCATGAGGCACGTGACGCTTTCCATGACATAGCGAAGTCCATTATTGCTAAGACAACTTAGGCATAGGCTATGCCCAAATCTAAACTGACTAAATCTATTATGTCTCAGATTGATGCTGCGGTTAAGGTTTACGTGGAAAACCGAGATGACTTTAAGCATCTCGCAAATACCTTGAAGGATGATCTGGTTGAAAACAAAAATCTTAGAAAATTCATTCATTCTACCAAATTCCGTGCGAAGAAGCCTGATAGTCTTCACGAGAAGCTGAAGCGACAAGCTATTGAGCGGATGGAGAAGGGTAAGCCATTTGAGATTACGAAAGACAATTTATTCAGCCAGATTACCGATCTTGCTGGTGTAAGAATTCTTCATCTGCATACCAAACAAATGTCTGACATGCATCCAGCTATTCTGGATATTTTTCAAGAATACATGTACAGAGTCGTTCGCAAACCCGTAGCATATACATGGGATTTCGAAAACAAGCAGCTATTCGAAGACATGGGTTTAAAAACAAATATGCGTCGTTCCATGTACACAAGTATTCATTATGTTGTGGAGCCCAATCGAAGGACGAAATATCGGTGTGAACTTCAGGTGAGAACATTAATGGAAGAAGTGTGGGGGGAAGTTTCCCATACCATCAACTATCCGGATCAAATTGATAGCGTAACATGTCAGGAGCAGCTAAGGGTGCTGGCCCGGGTTGCGTCAGGATGCACACGCCTAGTAGATTCAATCTTCCTTTCATACATAGAGCACGGAAAATTGGCCCAAAAAAAGCCGAAGGACTAAAAGGCTGTTGGTCGGTAGCTGATCAATAGGTGCTATCACCACAACGTATTTATTGTGACACTCACCTCGGGCTTGTTTGGCTGAGAAAACAGAGGGGTCAAACCTACAGGGCTTGTTGCCCAAACCCAATACTGGACACAATTCGTTGATCAACTGAAATCGGGCACAAATAAAATCAATAGGTTAGACCATAGATGTCCTGAGTAACATGCGCTACAAACACAAGAAACGGGTTTGAGCAACAGCCCCTACACATTTGACAAAATCGCTTTTCGCTCTCTATTTGCGACTATTTTCCTCCGCTTTTTGTCCTTTTTCACTTCTATAAAGCAACTTAAATGTATTCGTCTAAATCCAGTGATCCCTCAGAAGCAGCCAACGATTAACAGAAATCGTTACCCCAAGA
>DAOVOU010000317.1 GCA_030629475.1 Desulfobacterales bacterium
AACATGTGCTTCACCGCAGCTCCTCCTTTTCGGCCCCGCCCAACCCTTTAAGGGAAAATTCCACGATGTGTTCTACCAACCGGGCCTTGAAAGCTGTGTCGTATTCGTACCCGGTGATGCGGGTTACCGCCACCCGGGCGAAATTGAAGTAAAGCACCATAGCGAATATACTCAAGATGTTGAGCATCAGGCGCTCTTCTCCCAGCCCTTCGGGCATAACCGGACGCAACATGTCGGCTAACCCCTTGAAGAATGGCCGCATGACCTGATCAGCCACTAGCTCAAAGGCCTCGGTAGGCTGGCCCAGCTCTCTAACCATAAGTTGATGGTGGCGGTGACGCTCCTTATCCGATAGAGGGCCTACAAGAAATGCCTCGGCCAGGGCTTTTGCCACTGCGGTTGGTGAGGGGGAACCTTGAGCGGCCAAAGACTTCCTGAAATGTTCTTGCAACAGCCTGGCCCGCGGCACCCACCGGGCGCGGAACACTTCCAGGTAGAGGTTTTGCTTATTGCCAAAATGGTAGTTCACTGCCGCCAGGTTGCAGTTGGCGGCCTTTGTAATTTCCCTGACGCTGACGGCGTTGTAGCCTTTTTGGGCGAACAGGCCTTCGGCCTCATTCAGGAGGTGTTCTTTAGTGACGTCGCTTTTATCTTTTTGGGCCATGCTTTAACCCTGCTTTTTTTAACAAACGTTTGTATCAAACGATCGTTTTAATGTCAAGCAATTTTTTCCCTGAATTGGAAACCACCAAGAAAGCGTATTCATAAAAGAAAAGGGCATCCTTCACACAAGCCAAAAAGTAGTTTACACTTTTTTGATATAAAATCCTTACGGCCCGCCCTGGCGCGACACCACTCGAACAATCTCTTGCCGAGGCAAACCCGGTCTGGGCCAGGGATTAACTCCAAAAGCTCCAGCCTATGGAGTTTAGGCGTAAGCCTTTTATTCTCGTTTTTGAAAAAGTGTAAACTGAAAAATGAAACATGCCAAGAAAAGCAAGGCTGGGGGTCACGCATTGAAAATGACATATTGATTTTGAGTAGCCAGAAACGGAACCAGGAAGAGTGATCAGGGGGGTTGGAAGGAGGGAACTGAAAGTGGAATCCTTAGCTATCCTTCCCTATGATTTCTTCCAATGCGCTCATGATCTCCGGATAGCGAAAAGCGAAGCCGTGCTTAAGCAGCTCAGCGGGGATGACTCTCTGGCCTTCCAGAAGAATAGATCCAAATTCTCCAAGCACCAGGCGCACCATGAAGGCAGGCGTCGTCAGGAAGGACGGCCGAGACAGGACCTTTCCCAATGCTTTAGCCAAGTCCTTGTTCCGGACAGGGTTCGGCGAACAGAAATTAACCGGGCCACTGATGTCCTGATTCTCGAAGAGAAATACAAATGCGTTTGACAGGTCTTCCATGTGAATCCAGGAAAACCACTGATTGCCACTTCCCAATGGTCCTCCAACAAATTTCTTGAAAGCAGGAAGCATTTGTCCAAGCGCGCCTCCCTCCTTGCCCAGGACTATGCCGAATCGGGTTATGACAACCCGAACGCCCTTGGCCTGTGCCTTGCGAGCCTCATTTTCCCAGTCAACACAGAGCCTGGCCAGGAAATCATTGCCAGGCGTGTCTTCCTCTGTGAGTTCTTCATCGCCCCGGAAGCCGTAGTATCCCACTGCAGACGCGCTGCAAAGCAGTGCCCCTTTTTCTTGGACCATGGCCTCGACCACGTTGCGTGTGGTAAGAACCCGGCTGTCATAGATGAGACGTTTAGTCTTATCCTTCCATCGCCTAAAGATTGAGGCCCCGGCCGGATTGATCACGACGTCCTGACCCGCCACTTCTTCCTGCCATGGCCCTTTGACTGTAGTGTCCGCCGAGATGTAAGTGATTTCCGATGGCGTGTCAGCCCGCGGCTCAGGGGCACGCCCCACAACGGTGACCTGGTGCCCCTCTTCCAGCAGACGGGTGGAAAGATGGGTGCCGACAAAGCCAAGACCGCCGGTGATAAGGACCTTCATGGTTACTTCCTTTTCCCTCTACCTGGTGTTTATTGGTGTTTATTGAGTTCATAGGGTTTTAACCCAACAAACCCAAGAAACTCAAGGAACTCAACAAACTACTTAATCAGCTTATACTGTTCTATCAGTTTGATCACTCGTCTTGCGGCTTGCGATGCATCCTCCTTGTAGGAGTGGATGACTATGTCCGGGTTTTCGGGCGCTTCGTAGGGGGCAGAGATCCCCGTAAATTCCTTGATCACCCCGGCTTTGGCCTTGGCGTAGATGCCCTTCTGGTCTCGTGTGGCACAGACCTCCGAGGGGCACTCCACGTAGACTTCCAAAAACTGTCCGTCCTCTAGCAAGGACCGGACCTTTTGGCGATCCTGGCGATAGGGGGAGATGAAAGCGGTGAGGACAATCATGCCAGCATCCACAAAGAGTTTAACCATCTCGCCGATTCGGCGGACGTTTTCTATTCTGTCTTCACGACGAAATGTCAGATCTGAACAAAGGCCGTGACGAACATTGTCCCCGTCGAACACATAGGTGGAACAGCCTCGGCGGTGCAGCTCTTTTTCAACCAGGTGGGCAATTGTTGATTTGCCGGAAGCCGAAAGGCCTGTGAACCAGATAAGCCCTCCCTTGTGGCCATGGAGCCTTTCTCGATCCTTGCGAGAGACATAGCCGTCGAACCAGGTGATATTGTTATTTTTTGATATCTTATCCATCTTACAGAACTCCGTTTGTTGTGTTTGTTGTGTTTATTGTGTTTATTGTGTTTACACGGTTTGTTGTGCCTGCCTTGCCCGCCCTGGCGCTTCGGCTTATTATGAGCTACCAAGCCAGCAATTCAGGTCTGGGCCAGGGTTTGTTGTGTTTGTTGTGACCCAACAAACCCAACAAACCCAACAAACCCAACAAACCCAATAAACCCAACCTCAATATCCATTCGGATTGTTTTTGTGCCAGGTCCAGGCGGTTTGCACGATAGTTTCAAGGTCGGGAAATTGCGGACTCCAGCCCAAATCCTTCATGGCCTTTTGACTCGAGCTAATAAGGACCGCAGGGTCGCCGGGGCGCTTTTCTACCACCCTTGCTGGAATTTCTTTGCCTGTTACACGCCGGGCAATTTCGATGACCTGCTTTACCGAATAACCCTTAGCGTTTCCGAGATTGTATTGTCCGCCTGGCAAGCCCGCCAACAACCTCTCCAAAGCAAGTAGATGGGCCTGAGCCAGGTCCTGGATGTGAATGTAATCTCGAACACATGTGCCGTCCGGCGTTGGATAGTCATCCCCGAAGATATCTACACGGGGTCGCTGACCAAGGGCAGTCTTAAGAACCAGGGGGATAAGGTGTGTTTCCGGATTGTGATCTTCCCCCAACTCGCCATCAAGGTCTGCCCCGGCTGCATTGAAATACCGCAGACAAACTGATTCCAGCCCGTAGGCGTTCCTGAAATCATTCAGTATCTGTTCAACCATGAG
>DAOVOU010000093.1 GCA_030629475.1 Desulfobacterales bacterium
AAACAATTTAAAAGGGGGGCGTTTTTTTCCATTGCCCGATTTAGGTTTGTTCACGGCACCTTCCCTGACATAGAGGCATTTGAACGTTTCAAAACCGCCACGGTGTATGTGTATTCAGAAACCGGCAGCCTGCTGTTTGAAAAGGTTTATGAGGTCAACGATATCCTGTTTTGCGCGGTGTCAGGTGGAAGACAAGCTTCGGGGAAGGGCCTCAACCAGGCTGGATGCGACAGAAATTTTTCTCGGTTGCCAGCTTACTATGTGGCGGAGCGGAACCTTTTGGGGTAGGCACAGGAAACCGGGAGTGAGAGCCTAAAAATGACTGGAAGGGGGAGCTTTGGGTGAAAAGGATTATAGCTGGGAAAATAATGATGGCTTTGGTTTTAATAGCTGTACTAGGGGGTGTGTATCAAGCCCGTTATAACCCAGTAGAACTTGTCCAAGGGAACGAGGCTGCATTAATACTTGGCTTGCTCTTATGGTCTGTAACTGCATGGGTCTTTATTCGAAGTGGGAAGAAAGCAAGAAAAGACAGCCGCATAGGTCACGATGAAAAGGAGCACTGCATCAGTTGCGGGCGGTGGGTCCCTGCTCCCTATCTTAGGGAGGGGCAATATTGTTACGACTGTTTTAAGAAAATAAGGGGCGCTGGAGAGGACACGGCACACGAAGAAGCACGTCATCGAGAGACCATCCAAAATGCTATGGCAGGCAGAGAGCCTTTCCCTTACCAAGCCGAGTTGGATAGGCGTGTCTTTGAGTCTTTGGCTAATGAAGAAGAAAGGGACGGGGCAACCATGATTCAAGCTATGGCTGAAAGTGATGGCGATAAAGAAAAGGCAAAGGCCAGATACTTTAGATTACGATATAAGCAGATGAACGAAACTCATGAACTGGCACGGTTTATGAGAGAGATACTAGAGGAAAAGGCAAAGTTGTCCCATGGGAAATTTAGTGGATACTAACACCTGACCTGAGCGATTCCTTATGTCTCTCTCCATAACCCCGGTGCTGTTGAATTAAGCGGTTGGTTTGAATAAGAATCCCTCTTGAGACATGTACTTCCATCATCCCATCATCTTGCCAACAAGTGGCATTTCTTTTCTCAATGTATAACCTTTATTACCCAATACTCTGGGTCTGGCTCTTCGTGCATTTGAAGCTAACCCATTGAAAGCAAAGAGTAAAAGGTCCAAAGCGTTGATTTGGCATGATCTTAGCTATTGCAGGAGAACAGTCTCCAGCTCGATAGTACAGGAATTTCGTTTTTTTGAGTCCGCCAGGGGCGGACGTCACATAAAATCGCGAAGCGATTTTATAAGGAGCGTCATATGGGTAGGATATTACCCATGTGGCAAGGGATGCATGCTAAGAATAATCTTGTTCACCCTCTTTTTACTCTCGTTACCAAATAACCTGGCCTGTGGTTACACCGATGTTTACATCGAAAAATGGCCTTGTGTCATCATGAGCGCGGGAACTTGCGAGTACGTCATGGACGAACCAGGAGGACAAATAAGAAGGGTAGAAAAGGGGCGAAGCCGTCCATATCATGCCTTTTCCTGATCCAGGACCCGCCTGATGATCCTGGCCATTTCGCTCTTGACAATGGGCTTCATGACGTACTCCCGAAAGCCCATAGCCCTGGCCTTTTCTTCCGGTATCACTTCGCTGAATCCGGTGCAGAGGATAATCGGAATATCGGGCCTGATGCCCATGAGCTTCTGAGCCAGCTCTGCGCCGGTTATATTCGGCATGGTCTGGTCAGTGATAACGAGATCAAACTTTTCGGGTTGCATACGAAACGCCTCCAGGGCTTCCACGCTGCTGGTCCGCGCCGTGACATGGTAGCCGAGGCGCTCTAACATCTGTTGCACCATGTGGGCGATCTGCTCTTCGTCGTCCGTAAGCAGAATACGTTCTTTACCATTTGGGGTCGGTTCGGTAGATACGGTTACCGGTGCGATGGCACTGCTGTCGATCCGGGGCAGGTAGACATGGAATGTGGCCCCCTCTCCCGGCTCACTGTAAACAGTGATATATCCGCCATGACTTCTGGCAATGCCGTGTACCACGGCAAGACCCATCCCGGCGCCCTCACCTGGACCCTTGGTGGTGAAATATGGCTCAAAGATCCTCTCCATCTCGGCGTGCTCTATGCCATGGCCCGTATCGCTCACGGTGAGTCTCAGGTACGGTCCCGGTTTCAGATCCACATTGGAGCCTAAGTCGCCGGAATCAATGTCCACCTCCGTCAGAGTCACCCCCAGCACTCCGCCCTTCTCGCGCATGGCATGATAGGCGTTCGTACAGAGGTTCATCATCACCTGGTGGATCCGGATAGGGTCGGCCAGGATAGCACCGCACCCCTTGTCTATGTTCTGACTGATCTCAATGGTCGATGGTATCGATGCCCTCAACAGCTTGAGCGCTTCCTTTATGATGGGTTGAATCTTCAGCGGTTTGCGCTCCTGTTCGCTCTGACGGCTGAAGGTGAGGATTTGCCGAACCAGGCCCTTGGCCCGGTTCGCCGCCTTGAGTACCTCCTCCAGATTCCTTCGGGTCACGCTCTCTTCAGAAAGATCGCCCATGGCCATCTCAGTGTACCCGACGATGGGAAAGAGGATGTTGTTGAAGTCGTGGGCAATGCCACCGGCCAGAGTTCCGATAGCCTGCATCTTCTGTGCTTGTTGCAGTTGGGCTTGGAGTTCCTTTTTTTCTTCCTCTGCCCACTTTCGTTCTAACGCATTGACAAACATTTCTTCCACTATCTTGATGAGCGCTACTGTATCATCAGACCATGATCTTTCCTCCCTCACAGAATCAAAGCCTAACAGTCCGATGACAGCCTTGCCAGAAACCATCGGCACGACGATAAGACATTGAATTCCCAGCAATTGCAGTAATCCGTCATCAGCTTTTACTTCGAGTGGAAGTTGAGCAATAGAAGGAATATGAAAACTTTCGGACTTCCCTATTCTCTCTGCAAGCAATGGAAAGTCCTTAAGCTCCAATCCCCTGAATTTTGCCATCTGTGGATCGATTCCTTTGGCACACCATTCGTGGCCGTTATCAATGCTCGTTCCGTTTTCAGATAGGAGTATGGCATAGCCGTGATCCGCACAGATAAATTCTCCGATTGCTTGCAGGGCATGATCTATCCCCGCGTCGATCTCATCCGGAGCCAGGTTAATGAAACTAGTTGACATGGTGGCGATAAGGTTTTCAAATTCAACTCGATATGTGAGCTCTTCTGTTCTTTCTTCAACCATTTTTTCCAGGTTGACATTGATCTCGTTTATCGTCCTGTATAATTTGAAGCTTTCCAAAGCATTAGCGCTGTTCAGCATGACAATCGACAGCAAGGACAGAGAGATGTGAGGAATGTCCTTTTCTCCTTGTGCCAGCATCCCGGCAAACATGCCTGTCGTTCTGGAGCTTGTGGTCATAACGTGGAGAACCAACCGCTTTTGGTAATCCTTAGATGAGACAATAACAGGCCTCTTTTCCCTTAAAGCCCAGGCAAACATTCCATTATTGATCAGGAAATCCACTTCGTCCTGTAAAAATTGACGGTACCTTTCAGGCTTGCAATCAGCGAGGAAGAACTCAGAATTGGTTTCATTCACGAGAAAGAAGGTTGATGCCTGGAACGGTATCAATTTGTCAACACACGCCCTGGTCTCTCGCAAAATGGCTGATGTGTCATGGACATGACGGACACCTGTTTGGAAGTCTCCCAAAGAGGCGGCCATTTCCAATACGTCCCAGGTTACACGATTGACCTCTACAGGGCATGTTATGTGCTCTTCCATATTTCGAATATGCCTTCCTAGTACTGTGTCTCGAAAGTTCTACGTTCGATTTTGGCAGTTTGACATATTGACGAAACGCATCAACCGTTGTGAAAATACGAATATCGAAATGCGTACTGTTTTCAATGCTCCTGCAAAATGGATCAAATACAGTATTATTTCAAATTGCCATTTTAAAACGCAGAATTTATGAAACAGTGTACTAGGTGTTTGTCACTCATCTGGAAAAAAAATGTGGACTGTCTGCGCAATGTGTGGCTCCGCCTCTCTGACTGTAGCAGCCAAAATCCCCGTAGACATGCCTATCTCATCCCATGCCTTAGTATTCAGTGGAGGGACAAACTGCTCTCCACTTGTGCCTATCCCCAGAGCATTTGTGATGATATCTGATAAATGGACCACAGCGGGCTCCAAGGGGATTTGACGTTCTGAACAGGGATGATGATATCTGATGGCATCTTGCAATATCGCGGGAAGCTTCCATTCTTTGACCAGCATGCTGCCTATGAGAGCATGATCAAATTCTGTGACGTCTTCTTCTGTTTTATACAACAGACTATTTGTTCGATTGGCTCTGAGTAGCGCCTCCTTGGCCTGGAGGGGGAGATACTTAAATATAATCAGCCGTCCAATATCGTGGAGTAATCCCGCCAGGAAGAAGCGTTCGGTCATGGTATTGTTCCTGTAACTCGAGATAATCCGCGCAATGATTCCGCAAGCGACGCTGTGTTTCCAAAATGATCTCATGTCTATGAAATCAGATGGGATGTCTTTGAATACGCTAATTGCACTCGTCCCTAATGCCAGGATGCTGAGCTGCTTGGTTCCGATAATTGCAACGGCCCTGGATATAGTGTCGATCCTGGATGGAAAGCCGTAAAAAGCACTATTGACGATTTTCAGCAGCCGCGCAGATAGGCTTGAGTCTTTGTTGATAATATTGGCAACGTGAGTGGCTGAACTCCTTGGATCACTTATGGCCTCATTAATCTGGTTAAATATGATTGGTAACGAAGGAAGTTTGATCTTGTTCCTGATTAGTTCACCGGGATCAATCTTAGTTCCGGGATTTTCTGTCACAAGGTTGTGGTCTGAGTGTGCCAAGTGGTCGCACAGTTCTTCTGCGCGGGCTGGGTCCGCCCCATCGGTGATTTCTTTGGCCTTTCGTAGGACGCAGATATGAAATAACCGGCGAATGGCTTGGTGCTCAAGGTCGGCATGAATAAAACGCTTCCTCGTCAGCCTATCTGCTACCTCAAGGATTGCCGGGTCCATGTGGGCCGTTTTTCTTGCTTCTACATCTTTTTCGGATATTCCTTCTATGTCCGCCTCAACGACTCCCCACATTTTGATAATTTTCAGGTGTTTTAACGTCAGTTTTACCCCTTTGCCCAGGAGAAAACGGCCATTCCGGTCCCTTAGGGCACTCGCCAGGACCATGTCCGGCTCTAATTCAAACATATCTATTTTGGCCATAATGATAAGGATGGGGTTGTGATATTATCTTATATCGGCAGGACCAGGGATATTCTTGAGGCTGACACTTTTACTAAAATCTCCTTCTCTTTAAAATGTCAGACGATTTTGTCTTCACAACCACTGTTATCAATCACATTGCTCCCGCACGATGGGTAATTTGCCCAATAAAATCGTGAAGCAATTTCATAATCTGAATTTACTCACAGTTTCCTGAAGATTCACATTTGCAAGCTTAATCTTCTCTAAGGCTTCTTCGGGAGGTTCGGTAGATGCCCCTTCGGCAAGCTCTCCGATCTGCCCGGAAATATCGCTTATTGTTTTGATCTTATCCCTCAACCCCCCGATCATAAGGTTAATAGAATCTGCCAGGTCTTTGACTTCATCCCTTTTTCGGAGTTTTATCTCTTTGCACAGATTACCTTTTCCGATGTCAACAAGCTTCCTTTCTATCCTGTACAGAGGCCCGGCAATGGCATGGGGAAACAAAAGGGATGCAACAACACCCAGGATCAGACTCGCAAAAAAGCCGCAACCAAGCACAGGGATTAGAAAATCCAGAAAATTCTTGGCCTTTACATGAAACAATCGGTAGGATTTCCCAACATTTATATCACTGTAAAAATAAAAAATTATTCCCGTAACAAGCAACGACACAAGAATAATGCTCCACATTTTGACCAACATACGCAACTGGAGCCTTCTTTTTATGGAAAAGTTAAAAAACCGGCTCCGCTTATAAGTCCTCTCAGAACTTGACATGTTGCCTCCCTCAGTATCTTTCATGGCAGAGGATACAAGTATCTCCAGTCATATTCTTTCGTGCAAAATATTGTCTGCCTCCCCCGTGCGCATTATGGCAGGTGACGCATGTCATAATGCCGCCTGTCAACGTCGGAAAATAGTCGGGTATCTTTGCTGTGGGTTTTGCAGCGACCCCCACAGGATGGGTTAGTCCTAAAACTTCAGCAGGATGGCACCGACAGCAGGCATTGATGGTGAGTTCCTTGCCAACACTTAGACCTGTACATCTATCCTTCACCTTCACACACTGAACGGTCACGTTGGCCGGCTTCGAGGTCTCTAAGTACAAACCAAGCTCTAAAGATTTTGCTCTTTTGCGCCGCAGAAAGATTTCCACGTTCTTCACCGCCAATTCCGGGGACTCTTTTTTCTCTTCCACATGAGACCCCGTTATTCTCGTTGTATCGAACAAACGATCCTCAGACACAGCTTGATTGCTGAACATGTCCTGAGATATGACCCGAAAGTGGTAATCCTTTCCTCCTTCCAGCTCACAGATGTTTACCCGGTGATGCCTCACCATGGTGATATCCTCCGGGCTGCGTTCGCCGTATTGATCAGAAAGACCGTATTCTACACAAGAGCTTGACGGTTCATCAGTATCCCACATGATGGTGGTTGAAAGAAACGGGGCTTTTTCTATCGGGCTGACCCTAATCCGGTATACGACCGGTGGCTTTTTGTCATTTCCTGCCCCATTACGTACCCTCGCGGGGATGACCCCTCTAAATTTAGTTTCCACCTTATTTCCTGGCAGATCTTTAAACGTAAGGTTGACGTCATAACTCGCCCCACCGGCGAGCCGTTTCAGTAAGATGTTATGTTCTGTAAGATAACCAGGATTGGTCAAAATAATAGGTTCCTTTGTCCGCTTTTTCGAGGCCCGCTTCTCCTTTATGGTACCTTCCCGTTTCAAGTGGCAGGTCCCGCATTCTCCCTTTTTAAAGGGAGCGTGCTGGTACGAATTTGAGTCCCCCTTCCAGTAAACCTCCAGATGACATGATAGACACTCATTTTCCGTCTTCTGTGTTTTACACCAGCCAAAAACGCCAAAAAAGACCACAGCGATTGTGAGATTCAATACAATCAAACACCTTATATTCGATTTCGGATCTCGCATTTTGGCAATGTTCTCAGCCGACAGGCGCTATGCGGTGATGTCCTCAAGCCGACAGGCACTATGCGCAATACGGATTTAAGACGAAAAGAGAAAAAATCCGCAATCCATTTATCCAGTACTCAGTACCCAATACCCAGTATCCGGCATCCAGTATCTATGCCAACCACTGACCACTAACCACTTACCACGGACCAAACCGGCTCAACGGGCCCACCACTAACCCCTGCTTTTATCCCAGGCCATTTCTATCCTACGGGCCAAATAATTTATAGAACACGGTTTTGTAATATAATCGTCAGCTCCAAGTTCAAGTCCCAGTATTCTATCGTGCTGTTGATCTTTTGCTGTCAGCATAATGATTTTCATGTTTTTTGTC
>DAOVOU010000326.1 GCA_030629475.1 Desulfobacterales bacterium
AAGAAATGCAAGGGATGGCTATGAGAAACATTCCGGGAATACTACTGGAATGAAAATGGTTGTTGAGTTTGGGCTTCGCTATTCTTTCAGAGGGTTCTTCCACTTGAGCTTCGGGAAGCGCGCAAAATCGGAATCAGTGGAGCACAGTTGGCAGCCATGCTCAATAGCGAGTGCTGCCAGGTGGGCATCGGTAACCAGGTTTCCTACTGCCTGCCCCGCCTCAAGCAGTTCTTGAAGGACTTGCCAATGTTGTTCTGTTCACGTGCTGTGTCATGATAGGGACTGAGGCTGTCTTCTGCATATAGAAGCACGTTGGCGTCAACCAGAATCACCGGAAATCTTCTCCCTCGACCTGTGCAATTAATTCCTGAATATTGTCAAGGCTGTAACCCCGGTGAAGGCCCATTGCATGGGGCTGTGTCTTATAGCGTTGCTGCTTCGTTGGTTTCTCAACTTGTTCCAGTCCCAATCGCAGTGCTTCGTTGACCACAGCCTTGAAAGGCTTACGCAGTTTCTGCGCCAGCGCTCTGGTCCTGTCCGCCACGTCCTCATCGAGTGTCAATGTGGTTCTCATGTTGGCATCATAGTATATTTCGATATGATGTCAAGGCATTATTCCCCCCGCGGGCTCACTCTCGCGCAACTCCGGGACATCAATGAATACGTTAAAGGTTTCATTTGAAAAACGGCATACCCTACGCCTGGAATGCTGATTCCCAGATGCCTGGTCAGATCCGTGAGCGTCATACCCAGTTCCCGGACAGCCCAAAAGCAAAGAAGACTCCTGGCTTTGACTTCATAAATCACGGTGGACTTCTGGACACAATTGAGCATCCTAATAAGGAGAGGTACCAGAATTAGAGAATCTTTATCGTTAATATCGATGATTATGCCTATCTGGTACCGTTTGTTGAGGATGAAAAAGCTATTTTTTTGAAAACAATAATCCCCAGCAGAAAAATGGCCAAAAAATATTTGGAAGGGCAATCAAAATGAAGCTAAGTAAAGATGAAAAGGAATTGCTTGATTCTGTTGAGCGAGGAGAATGGAGGACAATCCCTAATTTCAAAAAGGAGGCACAACGTTACCAAGAGTACGCTAAAGCTACCTTCCGTAAAGATAGAAGAGTCAACATCCGAATATCAGAGAAAGATCTTGTCAATATTCAGAAGAGGGCTCTCCAAGAGGGACTTCCTTACCAGACTTTAATCCACAGATTACGCAGATTACACAGATTTTCGTGAGTTATTGGGTTAAATTCCCCGAAGCTTGCTTCGTTTAGATTGTGAAAATCAGATACGCGATACCCCGTAGCTTGCTGCGGGGTAGTTCATTGTCAAGCGTACTTCACAAGTTCATTACAGGCCACCTTAAAGAAGCAGCCGCAGGAGATATGCTGCCTCGCAGGCTTACACGGCCCGACCAATAGACATTAGTCAAGCCTTCACAGGATTGAAGGAGGGCGCGCGGCGGTGTTGGAAATCAGCGAAGCCTACGGAAAAAATCTTCCACCGCCTTTACTCCATTTGTGTTCAATATACGCAGGGCCTGGCTTCCCACCACCGCGACTTCTACTTTCCCTTTCAAGAAGTCCACATCTTCCTTGCGGCTGACGCCAAATCCCAATGCCAGGGGGAGCTGCGTCACCCTCCTGCACCGGCCGAGAAATTCGTCCAGTTCTGAGGAAAACGTCGTCTTAGCACCTGTTATGCCTTTGCGCGCAACGCAGTAGAAAAAACCGCGGCCAAAACCTGCGAGGTAGGCCAAACGTTCCGGAGTGGTAGTCGGTGAGAGTATGAAAATAGGGTCAATGCCGTGAGCCGCGGCTGCCGCCAGATAGGACGTCCCTTCCTCAGGGGGGATGTCGGGCACGATTGTGCCCACGATTCCCGCCTCCTTAGCCTGGGCAAAGAATTGTTCTTCGCCATGCTTGAACACGATGTTGCAATAGGTCATAAAAAGGAACGGAATGTCGAAAGACTGCGTGACCCGATACGCAAACTTGAAACAATCGTCCACCCTGATCCCCGCAGTTAGGGCAGACTGATTGGCCTTCAAGATTACCGGGCCGTCTGCAATCGGCTCCGAAAACGGAATTTGTAATTCCATCAGATCCACACCAGCAGAGACAATGGCCTTCACCAGGTCGAAACTGCTTTCCAAATCAGGATAGCCCACCACCACGTGAGCCATCAGCAAGATGCCCCTCTCCTCCGTCCTTTGCCGAATGTAGTCTTCAAGCACTGTATGCCTCCGCCTTGGTGGTGATGAACTCTTTCCAGCCTTCATCCCCGAGTGCGTCCGCAATGGTGAAGATGTCTTTGTCACCGCGACCCGACAGGTTGATCAAAATAACGTCATCGGCTGACATCTGCGGGGCCTCCCTGAATGCGCAGGCCAGTGCATGGGATGATTCAAGGGCTGGAATGATTCCTTCCTTTCTCATAGTCAGCCGGGTGGCTGCCAGGACCTCGTCATTGGTGGCCGCTTCAAAGCGCACGACACCCTGTTCATAATAGGCGGACAGGATAGGCGACACCCCAATGTAGTCAAGGCCGGCCGCCACACTGTGTGTTTCCAGCATTTGCCCGTCGTCATCCTGCAAGAAATAGGTTTTGTAGCCCTGGGCCACTCCCACGCTGCCGTGTACCGAGGCCAGGCGCGATGCGTGCCTCCTGGTTTCCAAGCCTTCGCCCCCTGCTTCCACACCCACCAGTTCCACCCCGTTAGAGACTTTGACTCGTAATATGCCGGAATGATTATCCGACGGGTCTCTAACGGAGTCCACCTGCGGATCGTCAAGAAAGCCGCTGAATATGCCCAGGGCATTCGAACCCCCACCTACACAGGCATACACCCGTTTGGGCAGGCGACCGGCCTGCCGGACGATCTGGTCTCTCGCCTCCGATCCGATGATCGATTGAAAATAGGAAACCATCTCAGGGTAGGGGTGAGGGCCGCACACAGTTCCCAGCACATAATGGGTCGTGTCCATGTTGGTGGCCCAGTCTCGCAGCGCCTCATTGATGGCATCTTTTAATATGCGGTCACCGTCTGTAACCCGAACCACGGTGGCTCCTAATTGTTCCATCCAAAAGACATTGGGCCGCTGGCGCGCCATGTCCACCTCTCCCATATAGATCGTACACTCAAAGCCGAATTTCGCGGCCATGGTAGCGGTTGCCACTCCGTGTTGGCCAGCTCCGGTCTCCGCAATCACCCGGCTTTTGCCCATTCTTTGAACGACAAGCCCCTGCCCCATCACATTGTTGAGTTTATGGGCGCCAGTGTGATTCAGGTCTTCACGCTTGATATAGAAATGAGGCCCATTGAAATG
>DAOVOU010000177.1 GCA_030629475.1 Desulfobacterales bacterium
ACAACCCTGAGGCCCTGAAGGACCGCGGTCACCCGGTGCGTCAAAATAGCCAGATACGTCTGGACCCTCTTCCGGCGTATTCGTACCAATCTGGAGAGGAAACGGGTCCCCAAAGCAATAAAGGGAAGGAGAATAAAGCTCAGCAGGGCCAAGTCCCACCGCCGGTAAAGGGCCACTCCCATAAGGACGATCACAGTTGGTACCTGAAGCAGGAATGCCCTCAGGCTCTGTGACAGGATACTGCTAAGCGCCCCCACGTCATTCATAAGCCTTGAGAGTATATCCCCACTGGTGGAACGGGATATAATAGATACTGGCAGACGAATCAGGTGAGAGAAAAACCGGTTCCTCAGATCACGGACCAGTTTCATCCCCGCGGTCTGCATAAGGTATGACTGGACGAAACTACATGCGCCACGAAAGATATAAAGAATAATAATCCCAAGGGGTAGCAGATATATATATTTGTAATTCCCTTCGACAAAGATTTTGTCCATTGCCGGCTTTACGAGCCAGGCTATTGCGCCATTTATTCCCGAGACGATAAGACTGAATAGTGTGGCCAGGATTACGCGTGGAACATACGGACGAACCAGTCCCACCAACCGCTGCCAGGGGGTTGGATAAACGAGATTGATTACAGGCTTCTGCTTGTAATTTGAGCCGGATTCCGGCTTAATAGGACTATTATCAGATGGATTCACAACAGAGGAGATTACACGATAGTCAGTACCATGTCATCAGAATCGAATAAAGACCAGCACTAAAATAATTGGTAACCGTTCACGGGGTCAACTGATCCAGAAAATTTCCTTTCACCACAGAAACGCATCTGTGCTTTTTGAGCATGAGTTGTGAGCGGCGAAGTAATGTAGATAAAGTTGAATGGATAGATTCTGGGCGACTGGACGCCCGTCACGACGGACCAGGCAATAGTGAAGGAGAAGATCGATTCTGGAAATAAGCTTTGACCGATTCCAGTATGAAATTATACGCTGATCGGCCTTGGATGGCACATGTCGCTATAACGGTCCATAATCGTTCATTGCTCTTTCTTCCTTTGATGCTACGCGTGCCCTGCGTTACATGACGATCTATCACCACAAACCGTATTGCCTGTTCTGCCACGTTGTTGGTAGGGTCTATGCCAGGAGTTGTGATAAATTTAAAGTATTCTTCGCCATGATTACGAAATCGGTTTGCCAGGTTTTGGGCTTCCCTTTTTTCTTCCTTCCCATCCTTGTTTAATCTGCTTGGAACATCGTTTAAGGCTATCGTGATGATTTTCTGTCTGGAATGCTCAAGCGCATTTGTAAATGTCTGCGATGTCATGCTGTTTCGGTCATGAATGACCTTAAACATGTTCTTGACTTCATCAAGAAGTCTTTTGCCATAAGCCTTTGTTTTTACGTCCTTCAAGGTGGTTAGGAATCGAATGTCCCGAATCAAATGGGCAATACAAAACTGTATTGAGACGTTGAAATCCTTCATGTACTTGCGATACGCTGAAAAATAATCACAACCCATCACTCCGTCAAACTCTTTGCCCAAGACGTCGATCAGAACCTTTGAGCCACGGGACTTGTCAATCTTGAACAGCACATACAGTTCAGCCCGAAAAACCCATGTCCAAAACCTGTCGCCGTTTTCCTTATGTCCGGTTTCATCTACATTTACTGTTGTCTCCAAAGGGAGACGGTCGAGCAGTTCGTTGTATGGACCTTGCAGAGACACACTTACCTTCTCGATCACTTTACGCAGATATCCTCGCGAGACCTTTTCACCAAGGACATCTCTAATGTATTTTCTGATCGTGGAAAATGATGCATGGCAGACATTCTTCATATAGGCAACTAACGATGTTAAGCGTTCTTTGAACAATCCTTCTTTATAGACCTCGGGCGGGAAGGGCATATAATGAATCTTGCCGCATTTTGCGCACCATACAGGATATGAGCGATGTTCTTCTTTTATCAGCGGTACTTCAATCAATTCGACTTGCTGAATGATACGAGGTTTTCCGTCCATGATACTGACTTCACCGTTACAGTCCGGACAAGCAGTCAATATGTAGGGATGAAACTTGTCAATCTCCTCTTCGGCAAACAAAGGCCGCTCATGTCTCTGATGCCCGGGTTGTCCACCGATTCTGCGGTTGCCCTTCTTTTTCTTGTTGGATTTGGGCTTTGTGATGTCATCAGAAGAAGGACGTTTGCTGGAATTGGAGGAATTCTTTGTAAGCTTGGCGATTTTGATTTCCAAGGTTCTTATCTTCACTTGCTGGGACTCAATAGTGTCTCTGAGATCACATAGAATTTTGACTACGACTTTTGGACCGGCATGATACACTGCCAAAGCTTCATCATGCGTCATGGCATAACTCTCGGCGAAAGTTTCCGGTCAAAGGATAGACATAGACAGCCTTTTTGGAAAGTAGTGGTTGATGCGACTTGTTGAGCTTGCCCCGACCAGTTGTTTGTCCCACGCAGATCCAATTGTCCGCCTTGTAACAGGTCCCGCGGCACCGTTGTGTGTCAACAAAAGTCTCAAGCAGATATACAGGATGGTGGTATAGGCGTTGCCAGTCTTGTGACAAGCAGTGACGATTCAACGCCAATAGATATGACGCCAGACAAGAAACCTGAACCCAGAGTAATATCAAAAAACGGATGTTATTGGCAATCAGATGGAGATTCTTTTGTCTGATCTCTTTGGGCCAGCCAATAAAACGATCTCTCACGCCTATGTGCCATGGTGGTGAACCCCATGCCAGGCAAGCAATTGGACGGTCATGGGAAAATGCAATATATTTGAGATGCTCTCCAACAGGCTGAGTGTATCTGAGATAATGATATTGATTAACCAGACTATTGAACATCTTTTCACGAGGAGTTTTTCGTACCTGTTCAAGCCTGACAGGGACAACATTCTCAAGAGGGCATTTGAGTGGTGATTCGTCAATGACTATCCTGGGAGGTTTTTTCCGATTGGCAAGTGGGTTCGGGGGAGTTAATTTTCGCGGTGGTAATTTGATAAAGCCTTTTGTCTCCAGCAGAAGAAGTAAGCTGCGGCAAACCATGTCTTTAAGAATGCCATTTGATTGCCGCCAGTTCCAAGCTCTGCACACCTCTTGCGAGATGAAGCGTCTGCTGCTATTGGGATATGCAGTTATGATTTCTCTGATAGTCGTAATGTCTTGGTTGGTGACTGATCGCCCCCGATATGTCAGGATTGTTTCCATGTCTGATACTGTAACTTATCAGGCACTGGAACGCACGAACTTTTTCGAAATAGTAGATGTCCTCGGACATATAAAGGTGCTGGAGGGCTATTGTAAGCCGTGAACGGTTACAATAATTGTTTACTTCCCATCCGGCTGCCGGGACAGTTTGAACGGTTACCTACATTTTTTCAGCATAATCTTTAAGCAGCTTTTTATGAAAACCAAAGGCGTATACAAGACCTCCTATCAGGCTTGCCACAATCTGTATGGCAAAGAAGCTCAGACTCAGGGTAAGGGCCTTTTCGGCAGATATGCCCTTGAGCCCCAGGAAGAAGATGAATCCACCTTCTCTAATGCCTATACCATTAAAGCTTATAGGCAGTACTGTAAGGATTGCTACCAAAGGAAAGGCCGCAAAGTAAAAAGCCGCTGGGGGGCTGAGTCCCATGTCCTTTGCCAGGAGAGCCACCGCACTCATTCCAAGGACCTGAAGAACCAGGGATAGGCTCAAAGCTGCAAACAGGGCCTTTGGTTTTTCCCAGAATACCAGGAACACTGCCAGCCTTTTTCCAATCTCAGGCCAGGCACTGCCAAGAAGCTTGTAGGCCATTGGCAGGCCAAGAAGTGAGGCAATGACACAGATCCCGGCAACACAAAGAAGGTGTTCAAAGTAATGGGGAAGTATGCCTTGTCCTATGAGGACGGCACCTGCTCCAAGCAATAACATAGCAGCAAGCCCGAAGAGTCTGTCTGCCACCAGGCTATAGGTGGCCCTCAGCTTTTTGGGTTCTCCGCGGGAGATAAAGTGCATCTTCAGCATATCCCCGCCAACACTGGTGGGCAAAAAAAGGTTGAAGTACAAACCTACGAAGTAATATTTGAGGTATGCGGACCAGGGTCCGGTAAAATCAAGGGCATGGGCCAGGAAATACCAACGGATGCTGCTTATAACCTGGGAAGCTAAGTACATCAGAAAGGCAACGCCCCACGCATAGAAGGATAGGTCAAGGATGGCCTCTATTAGATCATCCGGGTTTGCCTTTGATATAAGCCAGGCCAGAAGACAGATACTGAGACCTATCCTCAGCAGGAATTTCATTGTGGCACTGAGTTTGGCCCTCACTCAAGCACCTCTCGCACTGCATATATTCGTTTACCTGAGGATTTATAATATGGGTGCACCACAAATTCTGCCGGCAAATGCATTACCAAGGGTTCAATTTTTGGTGCTTCGTTGTAAACAGGGACTATGACCGATATCTCTGGATTGGTCTCACTGCTGTTTGGGTATGAATTCATGGTCTTGTTGTAACTGTCTGTTTGCCGGGTCACATGTTTATATTCGCAGGTTGGATGCAGGTCAAGCGGAAGACGATATGTTTCAGCACGCCCGGGCAGTGAAATGCAGGTAAGCCCTCGCAGGGAATCCAGAAGTTCCCGGGCAAGATCGGCTTCGTTTCGAATCCCCACAGTCAGAAGCTCAACTCCGAGTGTTTTCAGCTCGGCCACTTCGCTGGCATGACGTATCAGTGCGCGGATGTCACACTGCTGCTCCCTTAACAGCCTAGTGACATGATAGCCGATAAAGCCGGTCGCTCCGGTAATAAAGATACGCATTTGTTATTGAGAAAACGTGAGATTGTGGTATTTGCGGACACACCGTTTCATTTTTTACCTCCATCCTGCCCACACTGTACAGCTTTTTATGGCTTTGCGGAACTGGAAATTAATTCCCGGATCCTTTCGTTGATTACCTCGACATTCTCTCTTTTGCCCGATCTTTCCATGGATCGGTTTACGATGCGTCGTATAGTATCCCTCGCCAAGAAGAATAATATCGATTTTGTGACCGGCGATAAGCGGCTCTACAATGGTGTAAAAGATAAGCTAGGTTGTCCGGAAACCTCAGTTGTGGCTGCCTCTACGATTTCCTTAAACAGGTCTTCCTTTAAAAGAATCCCTACGACAGATTCCCCTTCCACGACAGGGAGCCAATCGATCTTGTGAGAAGTCATGAGATGGACAGCTTCCATGAGAGTACCACTTTGATGAATGACATGCGTTACCGG
>DAOVOU010000007.1 GCA_030629475.1 Desulfobacterales bacterium
AGGTCTGGGCCAGGGATTTCGGTTTTCGATATTCGGATTTTGTGTATGTGGTTGCTCTGATTTATGGAAATGTTAAATTGCCAAAATCGTGCATAGAACTTTTGAGACACTGTACTAGTATGCTTTTCTGTGAGGCAATGTCTCTTTCCAAAATCTTTATTCGGCCTTTTTGATACCATCCCAAAATGATTAGCCCTATAAGGAGTATAATAGTACTTGCTATTTCCATTACCATTTTCCTTTCCCGGATTTCTGCAATTTCTCCAATAGGGCAAGGACGAGGGGATTGTCAAGTATGCATCCCGTTTCTTTGTGAAAAAAAGTGCTTGCAAATCCATTTCTTTCAGTATATAGGCATGCCAGCTGACACCACACGGGCAAGTACAAAAGCGAGGGAAACTCTTTGCTGGTACTGGATGAACTACGATACTCTGAGGAGCACATTTGGGTCCGATATGAAGAGAATCACACGGTCACCATCGGCATAACTGACTTTGCCCAGTTCCAACTTGGAGAACTCAATTATGTAGAACTCCCTAACGAGGGTGATGACATTGTCACCCGCGAGCCCCTTGGGAGTGTGGAGTGCAGCACACTCGTTAACGATATCTACGCTCCAGTCTATGGCCGGGTTGTTTCAGTCAACAGGGAGGTTATTGAAAAGCCCACGTTGATCAATTACTCGCCTTACAGCCAAGGCTGGATCATCCGGGCCAAGCTCTTTTTCTTGGATGATCTGGATATGCTCATGTCCGCCGATGATTATGAAAGATACATACTAACCAATTACCCGCCAAAATAACCTCCATACACGCTTGACACTTTGTAACCGGTCTTGTAAAGATACGCGAAATACTGAGCCCCGTGTTTTTGCAGTGGTAAATCTTAAAGGGTGGCATGGAATGATTGAGTGGAGGTTCTCATGAATATGATTACGATAATTTCTGGTATCATCCTTCTGGTATTCTTTCTGGCTTCGGCCATACGAATCCTCAATGAGTACGAGCGCGGGGTCATCTTCCGCCTGGGTCGGGTGATCGGCTCCAAAGGCCCCGGGTTGATCATTTTGATACCCATTGTTGACAAGATGGTGAAGGTGAGCCTCCGTCTGATTACTATGGATGTTGACCCACAGGATGTCATTACGCGTGACAACGTGTCTGTGAAGGTAAATGCAGTTATCTACTTTAGGGTAATGGAGTCGGTGAAGGCAATTATTGAGGTAGAGAACTTCATGTATGCGACATCACAGCTTGCGCAGACCACGCTTCGGAGCGTGTGCGGACAGGCCGAGTTGGACGAGCTTCTTTCCGAGCGGGAAAAGATCAACACTAGTCTCCAGGAGATCCTGGATACCCATACTGATCCATGGGGGATCAAGGTCTCCACAGTGGAGGTCAAGCATATTGATCTGCCAACGGAGATGCAGAGGGCCATGGCAAAGCAGGCCGAGGCCGAGCGCGAGCGACGTGCCAAAGTCATCAACGCAGAAGGAGAATATCAGGCATCGACAAGATTGGCCGACGCAGCGACTATTATCCGGGATCACCCAATGGCGTTGCAGCTGCGGTATCTCCAGACCCTGCGCGAGATCTCGGCTGAAAGCAATTCCACAACCGTGTTTCCGATTCCGATAGATCTTTTCAGACCGTTTCTTTCCTTAGTTGAGAAGCTAAAAACTGAAAAAGATTAAAGATACACAAAAGGAGAAACAGGGCATGGGAAAAAAGGAGAAAAAAGAAAAAAAAGAAAAGCCCCTGGATCGAATGACAGCCAAAGAGCTGAGGGAGACAGCTCTGAAAATACCGGAGATATCCGGGGTGCATGGCATGAACAAGGCGGAACTGCTGACTGCGATCAAGAAGGCACGGGGCATTGTGGATGTCAAGACGGGGAAATCAGACGTTTCAATACGTCAGATGAAGAAGAAGATTCAGGCGCTCAAAACGCAAAAAGCCGAGGCTCACGAAAACGAGGACAAGGCAAGAGCAAGGATATTGAGACGACGTGTGAGCCGTCTTAAGAAGAAGACAAGGAGGGCTGCGTAGGGCCCAATATGATCACGCCTGGTAACATAGCCTTTGACATAGATGGGGTGTTTGCCAATACCATGGCGCTATTCTTGGAAATTGGACGCAAGGACTATGGTATCAACCATATTCGATACCAGGACATCACCGAGTATTTTCTGGAAGAGTGCTTAGACATAGATCCCGAGATCATTAGAGTCATCATAAATCGCATACTGGAAGGAAATTTTGAGCAGGAGCTCAAACCGATTGACGGGTCTGTTGAAGTACTTTCTGAAATTGCGGAGGCACACCCACTACTTTTTGTGACAGCGCGACCCGAGCTTGCAACCATCAAGGAATGGGTGCACAGAATGCTCCCCATGAGATCGTCCGCGATCAAGGTAATTGCCACAGGCAACCTTGAAGCAAAGGGTGATGTGCTCAGTGCACGGGGGATCCGGTATTTTGTGGAGGACTGCCTTGAGGTCT
This sequence comes from Desulfobacterales bacterium, assembly GCA_030629475.1. Taxonomy (GTDB): domain Bacteria; phylum Desulfobacterota; class Desulfobacteria; order Desulfobacterales. The sequence continues at coordinate 2,502 of DAOVOU010000007.1, forward strand.
GTCATATGTTGAGTGAGCATGCAATCACCCCCATCCTGTTTAGCCAACCCTGGAATTGCTCTTCCCATCATCCTTTCAGGGAGGTCAGCAAGTGGGCAGAGATAAGGGGCCTTGTTAACCTCCATTCCGGTTAGTTCCTGCGATTTTTTCTTTTATTAATCGAAAAACTGTGGTATTTATTATTGTTTTTGAAGGACAGCCCTCTCAAGACCCAGGGGCTGGTTGGCTACAAAGTCTAGACCGGGATTGCCATGAGAGGATGGATAGAAAGCTTTATCGAAGCCCTGTCGGCTGAAAAGGGTTTTTCGCCCAACACCTGCCGGGCCTACCGAAACGACCTCGAGCAATTCTTGGTCTATCTTCGAGATCCGGCGAGCGGCCTGCTTAGGAGAGGGGAAAAGAGAGACGTTCGTGATGTGGATGACACAGTAATCCGTTCCTATTTAGGTTTTTTATACAAGAAGAACCAAAAGAGCACCATTGCCCGGAAACTCTCAGCTCTGAGGACTTTTTTTCGATTCCTGGTTAGAAGAGGGGTCATGAGCACAAACCCGGCCGAGAGGGTCTTGACCCCCAGGCGAGGAAGGCCGGTGCCGAACTATCTTCCGGTGGATGACATGTTTCGCCTGTTGGACGGGGTAAAGGGGGAATCGGTGCTTGCCTCACGGAACCGGGCCATTTTAGAGACCCTCTATTCTACGGGCGTGCGGGTGGCCGAGCTGGCGGGTATGGATGTTGGCGATGTAGATTTTGACGGGGGCTTTGTACGGGTGATCGGGAAAGGGAACAAAGAGCGCTTGGCCCCTGTGGGGGAAAAAGCTCTTGCTTGCATACGTGCATACATTGACAAAAGGGGCAATGCCACGGGATCTGTGTTGACAGGCAACGAACCCCTGTTTTTGAACAGCAGGGGAGGGCGGCTAAGCACCCGTTCCATAGCTCGGTTGCTGGAAAAGGTGGTTCGAGAGTTGGGGCTGTTGCGTCCAATAAGTCCTCACGGGCTCCGGCACACCTTTGCCACCCACATGCTTGATGCTGGGGCGGACCTCCGGGTGGTGCAGGAATTGCTGGGTCATGCAAGCCTGACCACAACCCAAAGATACACTCACGTGAGTATTGACCGGTTAATGGAGGTATACGACAAAGCACACCCCAGGCGATAGGGGGAAAGTGCCTAAAGTGAACTAAAGTGCCTAAAGTTATGGATATAAGAAATCAGATGACAAGATTCGGGACTTCTATTAGTGCAAATTACCGAGAACTCGTTTTATTTTTTGAAATTTTAGGCACTTTAGTTCACTTTAGTTCACTTTTTTTGATCTGCCTTCCCCGGGTTGCGAAGCTGGGAGAATTGAAATGAATGGAAGAAACATAGACGTTCATGGAACTACTATTTTAGCGGTGCGACGGGGAAAGCACGTGGCTGTGGCAGGCGATGGCCAGGTGACCATGAAGGATACGATCATGAAACACCATGCCAAGAAGGTTCGAAAGATATATAAAGATGAAATTGTCGTCGGCTTTGCTGGAGCGACGGCTGACGCCCTGAATCTATATGAACGCTTTGAAGGAAAGCTTGAGCAATTCAATGGGAATCTTACGCGCTCTGCTGTGGAGCTGGCAAAGGACTGGAGAACCGACAAGTATTTGAGGCGACTGGAAGCGGTTCTTCTGGCTGTGGATTCTGAGCATTTGTTTCTGATATCGGGAAATGGCGATGTGATTGAGCCGGATGAAGCGGTTTTGGGAATCGGATCGGGCGGAGCGTATGCCCAGGCTGCCGCGACTGCCCTGATCCACCACACGGAGTTGGATGCGAGATTGATTGCAGATGCAGCTATGAGAATTGCTGCTTCCCTTTGCATTTATACGAATGAAGATATCACTATTGAAGAGCTCAAATAAAATCGCGTAGCGATTTCATGAAGGGAACATCGATGAAACAACTGACACCGCGTGAGATCATATCAGAACTGGATAAGTACATCATAAGGCAGAACGATGCCAAACGTTCTGTGGCGATCGCTCTTAGGAACCGTTGGCGGCGGCAGCAGGTCCCGGAAGACTTGCGAGACGAGATCACTCCAAAAAATATTATTCTAATTGGTCCCACAGGGGTGGGTAAGACGGAGATTGCACGACGTTTAGCCCGGCTGGCTGACTCTCCCTTTTTAAAAATTGAGGCCTCCAAGTTTACCGAGGTGGGGTATGTAGGCCGCGACGTTGAATCTATGGTGCGCGATCTAACAGAGCTTGCCGTTAATATGGTGAAATCGGAAGAGCAGGAGTCGGTCAAGGCAAAGGCTCAAACTATCGCAGAGGAGCACATGCTTGATATCCTCCTTCCACCGAAAAAGAAGTCTGAGGCCTCTAAGGAGGCTGAAAGTGAAGAGAAGATGTTAGAGCTTGTCAGGAAGAACGCCATTGAGCCGCCGTCAACACGCGAAAAAATCCGGAAAATGTTGCGCGAAGGCAAGCTTGACAATCGCTACGTCGATCTTGAGGTGGCTGAACGGGCCATGCCTGTGGTGGAGATATTTTCCAGCGTAGGGCTTGAGGAGATGGATATCAACCTGAAGGACATGTTTGGCAGCATGTTTCCAAAAAAAACGAAGAAGCGGAAAGTCAAGGTTCCGGAGGCCATGGAGATTCTTACCCAAGAGGAGGCGCAACGGCTGGTGGACATGGACAAGGTGGTCAAGAAGGCCATCAGCAAGGTCGAACAGACAGGAATCATCTTCCTTGATGAGATCGACAAGATCACAGGGAGAGAGGGCACGTATGGGCCTGATGTTTCAAGGGAGGGCGTACAGCGGGACCTCCTTCCCATTGTAGAGGGATGCACGGTGACCACGAAGTACGGTATGGTGAAAACAGACCATATCCTCTTTATTGCCTCTGGGGCTTTTCATACCGCCAAGCCCTCTGACCTGGTTCCGGAACTCCAGGGCCGGTTTCCGATCAGGGTCGAACTCAAGTCTCTGGGTAAGGATGATTTTATCAGAATACTGACTGAGCCGAAGAACGCCCTCATTCTTCAGTACAAGGCCCTGCTAAAGACAGAGGGTATAGATTTAGTATTTGAAGACGACGCGATTTCTGCCATTGCAGAGATTGCCACGGAAGTCAATGCCCGTACTGAAAACATAGGGGCAAGGAGGCTCTACACAGTAATGGAGCGGCTCCTTGACGAGATCCTCTTTGACGCACCGGATGTTGGGGAACAGCAGATCATAATTGACTCTAAGTATGTGTACGAAAGATTAAAAGATATCAAGGACGACGAGGACCTGAGTCGGTATATCCTTTAGGTAATTGGGTTTGTTGGGTTAGTTGAGTTTATTGGGTTCGTGGGGTTTGAACACAAGAAACACAAGAAACACAACAAACCCAAGAAACACAACAAACCCAAGGAACGTCTAATGACCAATGACCCCCACTGTTGCTGACATACTGATTGAGGCCCTTCCCTATATCCGCCGGTTTTACGGAAAGACCATCGTCATCAAGTATGGCGGACACGCCATGGTGGAGGAACATCTGAAGGAAGACTTTGCCCGTGACATCACGCTGATGAAATTCATAGGGCTTCATCCTGTAGTGGTCCACGGGGGAGGTCCACAGATCGGATCGGTTTTAGAGAAAATGGGGATAGACTCTCAATTCGTGGATGGCCTGCGTGTTACGGATGAGCCTACCATGGACGTGGTAGAGATGGTCCTTGTTGGCAAGGTCAACAAAGAGATCGTGGCACAGATCAGTCAACAGGGTGGCAGGGCAGTGGGGTTGAGCGGCAAAGATGGAGGCCTGATCCTTTCCAGGAAGCTGCATCTTGTGCGCCCCCAGGCAGAAGACAAGCCCTCTGAGATCATAGACATAGGGATGGTGGGGGAGGTAATGGCCGTGAACCCGGAGATTATCCGAACCTTGGAGGCCGGGGGCTTTATCCCGGTTATTGCTCCAGTTGGGGTCGGAGAGTCGGGTGAGACCTATAACATCAATGCTGACTGGGTCGCCAGTAAGGTCGCTGTGGCCCTCAATGCCACGAAGCTGATCCTGCTCACGGATGTGGAAGGGGTCATGGATAAGAGCGAATTCCTGATATCCTCTATCAAGGCGGGGACTGTGAAGAAAATGCTTGATGAGGGCGCCATTTCCGGAGGAATGATTCCGAAAATTCGATGTAGCTTAGACGCGTTGCAAAAGGGTGTAGACAGGGTGCACATCATCGATGGCCGCAAGCCACACTCAGTGCTACTTGAGCTTTTCACAGACAAGGGGATTGGAACAGCAATTAGTCAGTAGATTTCGGAATGCGGAATGCGGAATGCGGATTTGAAAGGCAGGTGAAACGAATAATCAGTATCCACTATCCACTATCCAGCATCCAGCAACGAGTAACCAGTAACGAGTAACCACTGACCACTGACTACTGACCACTGACTACTGACCACTGACTACTGACAAATGACGAATGACGTAATAGAAAAAGCAGACAAGGTCATGGCTGCTACCTATAGCCGCTTTCCGATCGTACTGACCCAGGGCGAAGGGTGCACGCTGTATGATGAAACGGGTGGTACTTATACAGATTTTGTGGCCGGGATTGCGGTTTGTAATCTGGGGCATGCCCACCCGGGTATTGCCCGGGCCATAGCGGATCAGGCGCGCCGCCTGGTACATGTCTCAAATCTGTATTATACGGAGCCGCAAACAGCGTTGGCTGAGTGGCTGGTTGAGCACTCCTTTGCAGACCGGGTCTTCTTTTGCAACAGCGGCGCAGAGGCGAATGAGGCAGCGATCAAACTGGTCCGAAAATACTTTAAGGATCGAGGTGCCCCGGAGCGCTTCAGGATCATAACGATGGAGGGGTCTTTTCATGGTCGGACGATTGCCACACTGAGTGCCACAGGCCAGGCAAAGATTCAAAAGGGGTTTGAACCACTCGTGGAGGGTTTTGACATCGTTCCATTTAATGATCTCGACGCTGTTCAGGATGTCATCACCGGGCAGACCTGTGCGATCATGCTGGAGCCTATTCAGGGTGAAGGTGGTGTTCGATGTCCTGCGTCAGGGTACCTGGAAGGTCTGAGGAATCTGTGCGACCAGGAAAGACTGCTCCTTGTCTTTGACGAGGTGCAGACCGGAATGGGTCGGACAGGAAAGCTCTTTGCCTATGAGCATTTCGGCATGACGCCCGATATCATGACACTGGCCAAGGCTTTGGCCAACGGGCTTCCCATGGGTGCGATGCTGGCCAAGGAAAGGGTAGCCGCGTCCTTTACCCCCGGTTCTCACGCCTCCACGTTTGGAGGGACACCGCTGGTTGCAACGGCAGCTCTTACGGTGGTGAAGGCCCTTGTGGAGGAAGGTGTACTTCGGAATTGTGAAAGGGTAGGGCAGTATTTCAAAGATCGGCTCCTTGACCTCAAGTCAAAATATGCCTTTATCCAGGAGGTGCGAGGCAAGGGGCTTCTACTCGGCCTGGATCTTGATTGTGATGGCGTCTCTATTGTGAAGACATGCATGGAGCGAGGGTTCTTGATCAACTGCACACAGGAACACATTCTGCGGTTTATCCCGCCGCTGATTATCCAAGAGGGACAGATAGATTCACTCATTGTGTGTCTGGATGCTGTGTTTCAGAATCTCTCTAACAAATCCAAGAAATGAAAAAGGACCTTTTGACGCTCAGGGATCTAAGTGCTGATGATTGTGAGGCCCTGTTTGTGCGGTCGCTCGAGCTGAAAGAGCGACATGCGTCCGGCATTGCCGATCAGTCTCTTCAAGGTAAGACCTTAGGGCTTATCTTTGATAAGCCCTCTACCCGAACCCGTGTCTCCTTTGAGGCAGCCGTGGTCCAGCTCGGCGGGACCTCCATGTTTTTGAATGTTCAGGACACTCAGTTGATACGAAATGAGCCCATTGCCGATACAGGCCGTGTGCTCTCAAGATATCTGGACGGCTTGGTGGTGCGGACCTATTCTCAGGATTTGCTCAAGGAGCTGGCAGTGGCAGCGTCGATTCCTGTCATCAATGGCCTGACCGATCTCTATCATCCCTGTCAGATCTTGAGCGACCTTATGACAATATTGGAAAAAAGGGGGAAGCTGGAAGGGCTCAAAATTGTCTGGGTTGGTGACGGAAACAATGTGGCTCATTCCTGGCTAAACGCAGCAGCTATTTTGCCGCTGAACCTGGTGGTCGCCTGTCCTGAAGCCTATCAGCCCGATGAGGCCATTCTATCGGCTGCTGTAAAGGATGCGAAAGGTAAAATCGTAGTACTTTCTGATCCTGAAGAAGCGGTTCGCGATGCAGATGTTATTTATACAGATGTTTGGGCCAGCATGGGTCACGAGAGTGAACACGGGCTGCGAAAGAGAATCTTTAAACCTTTTCAGGTGAGCGAGGGCCTGTTGACCATGGCCAAACAGGACGTGATGGTCATGCATTGTCTGCCAGCCCACAGGGGCGAAGAGATAGCCGCCGATGTCCTGGAGGGAGCCCATTCGGTCGTGTGGGATCAGGCAGAAAACAAGCTGCACATGCATAAAGCAATATTAGAAAAGTTTATGGGTGGTCATTAGTCTTTTTGCTGATGCATGATGCCCGATGCCCGATGCCTGATGCATGATACCTGATGCATGATATCTTCCATCAAGATGGGGGCATCTGGCATCATGCATCGCTCATTTTAGATTTTATCATGACCATTGAAAACCAATTCTGGTGGAGACGTGATGTCGGAAAAAGTTGAGAAGATAGTCCTCGCCTATTCAGGGGGCCTTGACACATCCGTTATCCTGAAGTGGTTGATCGAGACCTACGATTGTCAAGTGATTGCCTTTGCGGCTGATATTGGCCAGGGAGAAGAGCTGGACAGTGTGAGGGGGAAGGCCCTGGATACAGGTGCCGCGAAAGTCGTCATAGAGGACCTGAAAGAGGACTTTGTACGAGACTATGTGTTTCCGGCCTTTCGCGCAAATGCCGTATATGAAGGCCAATATCTCCTGGGGACTTCTCTGGCACGTCCCCTTATTGCTAAACGCCAGATTGAGGTAGCGCGGACAGAGGGTGCTGATGGGGTCAGTCATGGAGCCACCGGCAAGGGGAATGACCAGGTCCGATTTGAGCTCACCTACCAGGCCCTGGCTCCTGAATTGAAGATTATTGCGCCCTGGCGAGTTTGGCACTTGAGTTCGCGTCAGTCCCTTATGAATTATGCCAAAGAGCACGGTATTCGAGTGGCTGCAACCCAGGAAAAGCCGTACAGTATGGATCGAAACATACTTCATGTGAGCTATGAGGGGGGAATACTCGAAGATCCGTGGGAAAGCCCCCCCGAAGATATGTTCACAATGTCCGTGTCTTCCCTTGAAGCACCTGACAGGCCGGAGGTTGTAGAGGTTTCATTCGAGCGAGGAGACCCTGTAGCCGTAAACGGCGAAATGCTTTCCCCTGCAGAACTCCTTGGCAGGCTGAATACGCTTGGAGGCCGAAACGGTATAGGGCGGGTCGATCTGGTGGAAAACCGGTTCGTAGGGATAAAGTCTCGAGGGGTGTATGAAACCCCGGGCGGTATGATCCTGAGAGTAGCTCACATGGCTATAGAGTCGATTACCATGGACCGCGAGGTCATGCATCTTCGGGATTCATTGGTTCCCAAGTACGCTGAACTTGTCTATTACGGGTTCTGGTTTTCACCAGAGATGAAGGTATTGCAGGCCATGATAGACGAGACCCAGGAGACGGTTTCAGGCACCGCGCGCTTGGAGCTCTACAAGGGAAACTGCCGTGTCTTGGGCCGCAAATCCGACAATTCTCTCTACAGGCGTGATTTTGCTACATTTGAAGCAGACCAGGTCTATCGCCAGCAGGACGCGGAAGGCTTTATCCGGCTTAATGCCCTGAGGCTTCGGATTCAGGCGATGACGGAGAAAGGGAGAGGTATCTTGTGACAGGAAAGCCGTGGGGTGGCAGATTCGCTGAAAAAACCGATCGAACTGTAGAGTCTTTTACGGCTTCGATCGCCTTTGACAGGCGGCTCTACCGTTATGATATTCAGGGTAGTATAGCCCACTGCCGCATGCTGGCCAAACAGTCGATCATTGCTGAGGAAGATGCCTCCCAAATTGTGGAAGGTCTTTGCAGGATTGCACGGGATATTGAGCGTGGCGACCTTGAGCTGGATGAGTCGTTGGAAGATATTCATATGAACATTGAGGCCCGACTCACTGCTGAAGTTGGCAAGGCCGCACAAAAACTTCACACGGCAAGAAGCCGAAACGATCAGGTGGTGCTGGATGTTCGGATGTACCTCCGTAACGAGGTGGTAATCATACTTACCAGGCTTAGAGGCTTGCGTCAGACCCTGGTGGAGCTTGCAAAGAAGCATATTAATGTCATTATGCCAGGATATACACACCTTCAACCAGCTCAGCCATTGCTGTTTTCCCACCACCTCATGGCCTATTATGAAATGTTTATAAGGGACAGTGCCCGCTTCAAGGGAGCCCTCAAGCGGATCAATGTGATGCCACTTGGTAGTGCGGCCCTGGCCGGAACAACGTATCCGATTGACTCAGAATATACTGCCAAGCTCCTTGAGTTTCCTGAGGTTTCCGCCAACAGCCTGGACGCTGTGAGTAGTCGGGACTTCGTAACGGAGTTTCTGGCTGCAGCCAGCATCTGCATGGTTCATCTGAGTCGCCTTTCAGAAGAGTTGGTCCTGTGGTCCTCTGCTGAATTCGGATTTGTGGAAATACCTGATGCCTTTGCCACAGGGAGCAGCATTATGCCCCAGAAGAAGAACCCGGACGTGCCGGAGTTGGTCCGGGGCAAGGCTGGGCGGGTATTTGGAAGCCTGATGGCGCTTCTCACGCTGATGAAGGGTCTCCCCCTCAGCTACAACCGGGATATGCAGGAAGACAAGGAACCCCTGTTTGACACAGTTGACACCCTTAAGGGATGTCTTCAGGTGTATGAGAAACTCCTGCCGAGGTTGAAAGTGAACCGGGAGGCCATGAAGAAAGCAGCTTCAAGAGGCTTTTTGAATGCGACAGATATGGCGGACTATCTGGTAACCAAGGGCATTGGTTTTCGAGATGCACACCATTGCGTGGGGGAAGTCGTACGGTATGCCATGGATCAAAACAAGGAACTGCAAGAGCTTTCCCTGCGTGACCTGAAGAAATTTTCCCAGGCATTTGAAGAAAATATCTTTGAAATTCTGACATTAGAACAGATGGTTAACAGACGGGTGTCTCCGGGCGGTACGGCTAAGGAGAACGTTGTTAAGGCGATGAACGAGGCACAGGAAGCCCTTAAGCTTGAGGCGGTTGAAGATGAATCTCATAGGAGAAAAAAGAGGACACCAAAATAGGTTCCTTTTTTTGATTTGCGTGGGGTTTCTGATTCTGGGCTTGGAATGCGGCAAAAAGGCGCCCCCTGTAGCACCTAAGGCTACTGTTCCCCCTGCAGTAAAAGATCTCAAGCCAGAAGTCATGGGGGATAAAGTGCGATTGACCTGGTCAGTGCCGAAGAAGGGCAATGAAGTGTTTGCAGGGTTAGAATCCTTTGGTGTTTACAAGTACGAGTCGCATAGCTCAGTGGAAATGTGCCCAGGGTGTCCGATCCCATTTGAACACTTCCTTGACATTAAACTCGATGACCCTAAGCCGGCACGGGTGGAAGGGGATCGTATTGTCTGCCACGATAAGATAGAGGCTGACTATCGTTACGCCTATAAGGTTGTAGTTTATCATAAAAGCGGCGGGGTTAGCGATGATTCCAATGTTGTGCGAATAACGACTAACCAATAACAAATCCCCTATGCATCACTTTCACTACCGTGACAACCGTATGTTTTGTGAGGACGTTCCTGTCCCTGAGATCGCGAAAAATGTGGGGACGCCCTTTTACCTGTACAGCCATGCTACACTCCGGCACCACTTCCTTGTCTTTCAAGAGGCATTTGAGGGTGTGCCCCATCTGATCTGCTTTTCTGCCAAGTCCAATTCCAACTTAGCCGTACTGAGACTTTTTGGCAGCCTTGGAGGTGGCCTGGACATCGTATCGGGCGGCGAGTTGTTTCGCGGGCTTCAGGCAGGTATCCCTCCGGACAGGATTGTCTATTCAGGCGTGGGAAAGCGTGAGGACGAGATAGAGTATGCCCTTCAATCTGGCATTCTGATGTTTAATATTGAATCACACCAGGAACTGGAGCTCATAAACCGCTGCGGTACCCGCCTGAAAAAAAAGGCGCCAATTGCCCTTCGTGTGAACCCGGACGTGGATCCCAAGACACATCCTTACATATCAACAGGCCTGAAAAGGGAGAAGTTTGGGTTGGGCATGGAATCGGCTACAGAGGTATACAAGTCAGCCGCTGCATTTCCACATGTAGAAGTTGTCGGCATCAGTTGCCACATCGGGTCTCAGGTTACAGAGATAGCTCCTTTTGTGGATGCCCTACACCGCGTCAAGGAGCTGATTGCAACCCTGGAGACCTTTGGCATCTCGATTTCCTATCTTGATATAGGGGGAGGGCTTGGGATCACGTACGATCGAGAATCTCCTCCTCACCCGAATGAATATGGCAGGGCGATCTCAGAGGCCCTTGGGGACTCAGCCTTCACGCTCATTTTAGAGCCTGGCCGGGTGATTGTGGGCAACGCGGGTATCCTCGTAACGCGGGTGCTGTACACCAAGAAAGGTGAGACCAAGGATTTTGTGATTGTGGATGCGGCTATGAACGACCTTGTTCGGCCCTCCCTTTACGACGCCTACCATGCTATCGAACCTGTGGTTAGAGATCAAAGGGAAACGATCAGGGCGGATGTGGTCGGACCGATTTGCGAAAGCGGTGACTTTTTGGCTAAGGATCGTGATACGCCGCGTGTGGAAGCAGGTGACTTGCTGGCAGTCATGAGTGCAGGGGCGTACGGCTTTACAATGTCTTCCAATTACAATTCAAGACCCCGAGTCCCAGAGGTCATGGTCAAGGAAGATCAATTCTATGTTGTCAGGGCGCGGGAGTCGTACGAGGACCTGATTAAAGGGGAGTCGATACCAGCTTTTCTGTGAAGAAAATGCCCGATGCCTGATGCCGGATACCTGATGCCGGATACCTGATGCCGGATGCCACATTCCAGATATCAGATGCCTGACTACGAGTTGAGATTAACTGACGTATGATGCCTGATTCTGGTTAGACGAGCGATTGAGGATATTGGGTGAGGAGAGGGTTTGTCCGCGCTTGTTGGGTATCGGGCATCAGGGATCGGGCATCAGGCATCTGCCAGCATAAACACTGATTGGTGACAAATGACAAAAACCGATATTTCGTTTTACAAGATGAGCGGGAGCGGAAACGATTTTATCGTCGTGGACAACCGCGCCGGCATTGTTGACAAGGGAAACCTTGGCCAATTTGTAGCCTCGATCTGCCGAAGGAAACTCTCAGTGGGGGCTGACGGGGTGATTCTTCTTGAAGCCTCGGAACGGGCAGATTTCAAATGGCGTTTTTTCAATGCAGACGGCGGAGAGGTCGAAATGTGCGGCAACGGTGGCCGGTGTGCGGCAAGGCTTGCCTATCTAAAGGGGATCGCTGGTCCTCGGCTCAGCTTTGAAACCAAGTCCGGAGTCATTTGGGCCGAGGTGACTGGCGGGCGGGTGAAGTTGGAGATGCCAGAACCGACAACGCCAGAACTTGATTATCCCCTTGAGGTTGAAGAAGAGGCTTTTACGGTAAGCAGTATCACGGTGGGGGTACCCCATGTGGTGATCTGGGTGAGTCACCTGGAGACAAGCCCGGTTTTCAGGGTAGGCCAAGCCATAAGGTACCATCGACGCTACGCCCCGGCAGGCACAAATGTCAACTTTGTCGAACAACTCGATGACGGCACGTTTTCCATTCGCACCTATGAGCGTGGTGTGGAAGATGAGACCCTGGCCTGTGGGACGGGCTCGGTTGCAACTGCTCTCATTGCTGCCACAAAAGGGATAGCGGCTTCTCCTGCTGTACTGCATACCCGGGGAGGCGAAGCCCTGAAAGTCTACTTCGAGGGATCCGGAGATGATTTTCGCAACGTGTTCCTTGAAGGAGACGCCCGGGTTATTTATGAAGGCCGACTTTGGAAGGAAGATAGTTGGGACTGAGGACCCTGGTGAGGATTGAAAAAGCTGACAGACTGAAACGCCTTCCTCCTTATCTTTTCAAAGAGATTGATCGCCAGAAAGAACAGGTTCGAGCTAAGGGGATTGACATTATTGATCTTGGGGTAGGGGATCCAGACCTTCCAACCCCACCTCATATTATCGAGGCCTTAAAGAGAGCGGGTTCAGATCCGGCCAATCATCGATATCCTTCCTATTCAGGGATGGGTGAGTTTAATGCTGCAGTGGCAAAGTGGTATAAGCAGCGTTTTGACGTGGACCCGGATGCCAGCACAGAGGTGGTGACCTTGATTGGGTCCAAGGAGGGGATTGCCCACATCCCCTTGGCCTTTATAAACCCCGGAGATATTGCTCTCGTGGCCAGTCCAGGCTATCCAGTTTACCATATTGGCACCCAGTTTGCAGGTGGGACACCATATTTCATGGATCTTTTAAAGGAGAATAGGTTTTTGCCTGACCTTGAAGCCATTTCACCGGAAGTGGCCCAAAAGGCCAAGATGATGTTTATAAACTATCCAAACAATCCCACGGCAGCAGTGGCTACCAAGGATTTCTTTGAATCGGTGGTCGCCTTTGCCAGGGAACATGATGTTATCGTATGTCACGACGCTGCCTATTCCGAGATGGCCTTTGATGGTTATAGGCCGATGAGTTTTCTTGAGGTGGAAGGGGCTAAGTCTGTCGGAATCGAGTTTCACTCCCTTTCCAAGACCTATAATATGACAGGTTGGCGTATCGGGTTTGCGGTCGGTTGTGCGGATGTAATCAGCGCTTTGGGCCAGGTAAAGAGTAACATCGATTCCGGTGCATTTCAGGCCGTTCAGATTGCGGGGATTACCGCTCTGGAAGGAGACCAAGCATGTGTTGAAGATATGAGACAGACATATGCGGAGCGTCGAGATATTTTGGTAGCCGGCCTCCGCTCCGTGGGTTTATCAGTGGATAAACCGTGTGCAACGTTCTATCTCTGGGTTGAGGTGCCAGAGGGGTACACGTCGGCAGGGTTTGCCAGTCTGCTTTTGACAGAAGCTGGTATTGTGACCACGCCCGGGAACGGATTTGGTGCAGCAGGTGAAGGGTATGTCCGGATGGCCCTCACGGTTGACCGTGAGCGAATCCGTGAAGCAGTGGAACGGATGAGCCGGTTAGGCCCGTAAGGCACCTATGGCGTCGTTGGAGGCAAAAAGGCGTTGGAGGTTGGAGGTTAGAGGTTGGAGGTTGGAGGGAGAAAGTTAGAGGTTGGAGGTTGGAGGCAAAAGCAGTTGCCTCAAACCTCCAACCTAACGCCGCGAAGCGCCTGGCGAAGCGGTCCTCAAACCTTGAACGGAGCGAAGCGACTTCCGGCTCAACCGACTTCAATGACTGATATGACTCACGAAAGCTCACGTTACACACATACGGCTTACATAGGGGTAGGATCGAATATTGGGGATAAGGCCGACAATTGTCGGAAGGGAATCGCAGCGATTAATAGGTGCGAGGGTTGCATGGTGGAG
>DAOVOU010000268.1 GCA_030629475.1 Desulfobacterales bacterium
AGTCAGACGCATCTTCAAAGCCAAGCTCCATCAATGCTTTAATAGCCTTGGCTTTGTTTCTACTGGGCCCGCTAAACGTAAGTTGAATACGATTAGTATGGGGCTTTTTCATGAGTTCCGGCATAAGTTACCTCCACTAATATTACGTCTCGGAAATTCTACAACCTATTGAAATTATAGATGTTTATTGGCGCTACTGCAAGTTCGATCAGGGAATAATGGAATGATGGAATATTGGAATGATGTAAAAGAAAAAAAGACCAAAATCCTTTTAAACCCAAGATTCCACCATTCCATTATTCCACCATTCCAATTGTGAGCGAAGCGAACTAAGTTCGCGTCTTTGTTTATGACCTCCCAAATAGCCACATAGATAGGCCGGCCTTTTTATTTTAACCGTCCAGGCCATGTGTTCTTATATACCATATTGTAGTATATTGTCAAGCACCCACGGGTCAAATTTCCAGAGGTTTACCACCGTCTCGCGGATCAAAACGCAGGTCTTGTTCCTTGACAGGGCAGAGGCCTCTCACTAAACACCCATCCATGATTTCAGTAGGGTTGTCAATCGTGTGGCGGGGATGTTCGATATGAAACCGCGAGAGATTTTGTTTCCTGGAAAACAAGCGTAGCGTGTAAAAGCCCGCAGCCTGCTTTGCTATTGGGCCGTAAAGGAACTGGGGCTCGGTACTGTCTTATCGTTTAGAAATTCAAACACCTCATCGCGCCAGGTATTATCCGAATTCTCCATGGGAAAGAGTTGAACTGCTTGAGCTGGCATAGTATACTCCTTTCGATGATGCACTCTTTCCCAGCATCCATTAGCCTAATTTAACCTTTTTGTCCAGTATTTTCATTTCCTGTTATTGTGCTATGTTACATGGCATTGGCTCCTGCCATGCCTTGGCTTCCCTCATTTTCGGTCAGAAATTGCGGATGCTCCCGTCGAAAGGGGAGAAACTATTGCCCGCGAAAATGGGTTGCAATTAATCGAATAAGGTTTTGTTACTTTTTTACCAGCGTCCCCGTTCCCGGCAGAAAAAGGGAATATCATCAATATGCTATCGGCCAAACTAATTTACAAATGGACGTCACCATAGCGCACCCTTCTCCCCTTTCGACCGAGAACCCCACAACAGGAGGGCTCGTTTATGAATATCTTTCGACGCTCTATCCCCCTAATCATGATGTGATGCAACACACCAGGCGCGTCAAGGCGGGCTTCTCTTGGCATGGGGGTCTATTTCCCGTTTTCGCTTTCCTTTGCTAACTTATTTTCTTACCAGCGTCCCCCCTTCACTCTCTAATTTTTTTGTACCAGGGGGTGCTGGGCCATTGATCCTTCGTCTGGGATTCATTCCCTACTGCTATAATTCTTCTCGGTTACTGGATATTGATTCGGGTATTGAGTGGAATTACCGAGTTTGGATCACAGACAACAGGTGGTATAGCTTGGTTTGCTCATGTAGGCGGGTTTGTCACCGGGTTTGTCCTCATTACCATGACGAAGAAACGCACAAGGAGACCTTATCTGAGAAGATAGGAACATGCCCCTCTGCGTCGGTCTGTGGCTAATTTCTATCAGAGGGGTGTGGATCCGGTCACAGTTGGAAAGAAATACAAATATTTTTCCGGATGGAGCTTGGGGACAGTTCTTGGACAATGTGAATGGGTGGCCCCAGCCTCCCACTTTTCTTAAAAGGATGATTTTAGCCCCAAAAAGGCCATTCTAAGACCTCGATTAGCACAAATTCTCACGGTTTCCGTTGTGATGTCTCCTACTTGGCATGGTCCGACCCGATTTGGCGCCATTGAGCCTGCAACCACATTCAAGTGCTATCGAACCGCATAAAAGCATAGACGATCCCCAAGGTCCTACCCTGCGGTTATCTCCGGAGGCAGGGGAAGATCGCCGGAAACGGGCCGGAAGATATCTGTTGCATTTCCTCGGTACTTGTTTATAATTACAGAGGAAATGACACAGGGGTCGCCCATGGATCGGAAAAAGAAGATTATCGAACTCGCCAGGCAGATGGGGATCATCCGTCCCCGCGACGTGGAGGCGGAAGGGATTTCCCGCGAGTACCTACTGCGGCTGTACCGAAAGGGAGACCTGACGCGTGTGGGGCGTGGACTCTATGCCCTTCCGGAGACACTGACCAGTGAGTCCATTTCTCTGGCAGAAGTCGCAAAACGGGTGCCGAACGCGGTGGTATGCCTGCTTTCGGCCCTCCAGTTTCACAACCTGACGACACAGATTCCCCATCGGGTTTGGATAGCCATTGAGAACAAGAATTGGAAACCGGAATTCGATTACCCACTCCTCGAGGTGGCGCGTTTCTCAGGTCGCGCTTTGAGCTTCGGGGTTGAGGAACACGAAGTGAACCGTGTCCCGGTCAAGGTCTACAGCCCCGCCAAGACCGTCGCTGATTGCTTCAAGTTCCGCAACAAAATCGGGCTAGACGTTGCCATGGAAGCACTCCGCGAGACTTGGAGAAGTCGAAAAGCCACGATGGACGAACTCTGGGAAGCCGCGAAGGTATGTCGCGTGGCGAACGTGATGCGCCCCTATCTGGAGGCAGTCACATGAGCCCGGCCAAGAAACGAAATACCGCCCACTCCGTCTTCCAACGGCTCCTGAACTATGCGAAGGCCCACGGTGAAAACTTCAATGTCCTGCTCTTCCGCTACGGTGTCGAGCGCATTCTGTACCGTCTCAGCATATCTCCGCATGCCGACAAGTTCATCCTGAAAGGGGCGAGT
The DNA here is from genome assembly GCA_030629475.1 of Desulfobacterales bacterium. Classification (GTDB taxonomy): domain Bacteria; phylum Desulfobacterota; class Desulfobacteria; order Desulfobacterales. The sequence goes on from DAOVOU010000268.1 coordinate 2,764, forward strand.
CTGTTCCTGGTGTGGAAGGGACAGAACTACCGGGTGACCAAGGACGTCGACCTGCTGGGTTTCGGCCCTGCGGATGCGGAACATATCACTGCCGTGTTCAGGGAACTATGTCAGGTCGCTGCCGACGATGTGGACGGCGTCGTGTTCGTGCCGGACACCGTAATAGCAGTGCCGATCCGTGAAGAGCAGGAGTATGACGGCATCCGGGTGACATTGCTGGGCATGCTTCACCAGGCTCGCATCCCCCTGCAAATAGACATCGGCTTTGGCGACGCCGTGACGCCGGCGCCGGAGAAGGTTGAATTCCCGACGCTCCTGGACGCTCCCGCTCCGCAGCTTTTGGCTTATCCACGGTACACGATGATCGCCGAGAAACTGGAGGCCATAGTGCGCCTGGGAATGGCAAACAGCCGGATGAAGGATTTCTACGATGTGTGGCTTTTGAGCAGATTGTTTGAGTTTGACGGCAGGACGCTTTGTGAAGCCGTGCGCAACACCTTCAGTCGTCGATCCACTCCGCTGCCTGGTGGGTTGCCATTGGCCTTCACTGACGACTTTCGGAAAGACACGCAGAAGCAGATTCAGTGGCGGGCATTCGTGCAAAAGTGCAAACCGGAGACGGTGGCGGGCGACCTCGATGTCGTCATCGGCGATTTGGCTTCGTTTTTATTGCCGGTCGTGGAAGCGGTGCGGGGCGACAGGCATCTTGAATTGTTCTGGGCGCGGCGCGGACCGTGGGGCAAGACAGGTTAAAACCTTTGAGTCGCGCAGCTAAACGGCTAAACGTACGGAGACCGGGACGTCCCCCTGCCTTCTCGATCCCGCCCTCCGCCTACACATCCAAAAGGGCAACTGATGTGACGACATCCTTTCATGTCGTTAGATAACGGTTTCGCGACCTCATACAACTTATTCAACAACGGCTCCGATGTTCCCTACAACGCTCAATTGCTCTATCTTCGACTTTCTTGCCATCATGAACCGGCTCTAAAAGGATTACTTAGAAACTGTAAAACTAAAGAGGATGTCCCGGTTGTCCCCCGGTTGTCCCCTCAAAGCTCCCCTTCTGTCAAGAATGAAGACCTGACCCCTCTGTTTTTAATGACCCCTCTGTTTTTAGAATGAAGACCTGACCCCTCTGTTTTTGCTGTTGATCCCTCTGTGCTCAATGATGGTTCCTTTCAGGGTAGAAAGTAATATACAGATTCTAACCCCGTATGGACATGATCATCAAACAAGAGAGAACTCTATGGCAGAGGGCTTCGTACAGCGGCATCAGCATCTCAAACATCCGGGCAATATCGTCAGCGATCTCGACACCGCGAGTTACTACCTCGTCCTTCTCAATGATTTTGGCAATCTGCAA
>DAOVOU010000231.1 GCA_030629475.1 Desulfobacterales bacterium
AGTGGTAGCCACCACCGTAGAAGAATACAGAGAATATGCTTGATACATATAGTTGCCTCATCGCGGGCGAGAGCCCTCGCAAGCTTGCCTCTCCCACACTCTTGCCGAGCTTCTTGCCCACCATCTCCCCCGCAACCTCCGAAGCCTTGTCAACAACGGTGTTTACGAAGGTACAACTCGAAAATGCCATACAACATGCAAACAACACACAAAAACACACCCTGATCTTCCTCATACTCATAACGCTTACCTCCTATTTCTGTAACTTCTCCATAACTTGAGGCTTGCCCCCTTCCACCCAGGCATCATCAAAAGAACGAGCCTCAATAAGGGCATTGCCGGGGAAAACCACGTAAGTCATATCCGGGAACAGGAATTCACCCCTTAGAAGATCAAAAGACCTATTCCCCAGAGCAGCTTTCTGGATTTCAAGGTCCCCGGTTCCCCAAAGGTGGGGCTGAAGGAACCTGTGAAAGGGTGTCATCAAAGACTGAAAATGGACATCTTCCAGTTGAAAATGCTGGGGTTGTAAAAAAAGGCCCTGATGCCAAAAAAGAGGTCTTTCCATATTCCTATTTTCCCCCGACCTTCTGAACTGTTTCCCCGGTCTTCTGAATTCCTTGTGGACCCAACATAACTTCGATAATCAAGGGGCCTGGTTTTGCAATCTTAGTACGCTTGATCCATCCCTTTTTCTCCACAACGACCGGAACGTCAAAAAGCCGTACCATTCCTTCTTTTTGGAGCAAATAGTAACCGGCTACAATGGCTACATACTTTCCACCCTCGGCCCGGTCCAAGGTAAATGTCAAATCTTGCCCCGGGTGAATGACCAATCTCTTGGAACTGGCCACGCTGGCGTCAAAACGGCTACATTCCAGGAGCTTATAAAGCCCGTCATCGTCTTCGGAGAGCTGATTAAAAGCATTCGGGTCTTTGAGTTGATAGACACAGATGAGGAGGGTATGGGGCATTCCCTCATAGAGATTCAATTGAGAATCCGCTTTTACCCGAAGATCGATAGCCTCTTTTTCGTATCGCCACTCTGGTGGAGTGACAGGCTGAGACGCACATGAATAGACGAAGAAGATGAGCAGCAACAGACACAGCCTTTCAAAATGTTTTTTCACCTTGACACCTCCTTGGATCTTAGTCCGTTATTTGTGAAATTCGTGCTTTTTCTGGCAGAAAATCTTCTGTCGTATTCAATTTAGGCACTTGTTTGAACTAGATGTGAGCATGTTTTCCAGGACTTAGACTACCTTGTTTGGTTCCGGCTTGTCCGGGTTAGGACTACGGATACAGTTCTTGACAATTCTTTTCAAATTCCTTTAAGAATTCCTCCGTGAACCGTCCTGACTCAAGCCACTTCTTGCACGTACGAAACTTTTCCTCATATGTTTCAAAAAATGCTGCCTTGCGGAGTGCACCAAACTTTAGCCCTCCGCCACCCGTTGCTTCTATCCGTTCAGGGTCCAGTTCATGTAGAACCTGGCTGACTTTGGTATGGGCCGCCTTTTTGAAGGCTTGCTGTGTGGTCAAAAAGGCTTTTCTAATCCGACCCAGATAGCTTTCAAGGGACTCTGACCGGTCTTCCCCCTCCACTTGAAAACCTATGACCTGCCTGATCGTTTCCTCACCAGTGGGCTCACCCAGAAGGGTCGCATTAATCACACTCACCAATTGATTCAGTGTGTCAAAGATGGTGTTCAGGGATGCGGCCAGCCTCTCCAAAAGCTCTGTAGACGAGAGATCGGCCTGGCAGACTTTTCTTCCCAGCAACAACGAAAAGAGCCTCGAAAGAACCTCTTCCTCAAGGTCTGGGCCCCCAGATCTCCCAGGGGTACCCTTGTCAAACTGACCAATAAGTTTTTCTAAAAATGCCAATCTTTCGTCAGGCGAAAACGCTTGCAGCCTTTCTTCAAGATATTCTTCTATCAAAGCCTCGGCCTGTGAGCGGTCTGACTCATAAACCTGCCTGATTTCATCGGCCAATTGTTCCAAGGATATTTGGGCGTTAGTCATATCGTAATCATCACCTCACATTGTTCTGCGAAATCGTTTGGTTGTGTTAAACACCGTTCAAAGAACTTCTTTAATCCAAATGGATATCATCCTTAACTTTAGGCACTTTAGCTCACTTTAGGCACTTTAGGCACTCCTCCATAATTACTACTATATTGGCTGCTTGTTACCCTATCCCTTATCTTTAGTCTTATCAGGGCTGAGGATAACTGTCTCGGCCAAAAAATCGTCACTGGCAGGCCCGTCTATCCTCTTTTTGTCGTCCTCGGGCTTTTGGAGTTTCTGTCGCAAAGGCCCTTCTTCTTTCTCAAAAGCGACATCTCTGGGTGGCAACTCTTCCGAAGACCTGGAAAAAGCCCTGGTCTTGTCTGACGGCGCGATGACAACCGTCTCTGGAATATCGTCCTCCTCTACCCGGGCAAGGTGTGAGGCATCTTTTCTAAAATCTTCAGGCGAAAGGATGACGGTCTCCTGTATCTCCTGTTCTTCTGCCTCTTGTGGTGAGAGGACAACTGTCTTATCCAGCTCCTCCGCGGCTTCTTTCGAGAGGACAACCGTTTTTTCCAGTTCGTCCTTTTCTGCCTCGAAATCCGTGCGCCACTTGTTCATGATCCTTACAAGGACCTCATGAATGGCCTTGTTTTCAGGGGCAGGCTCTGCTTGGCCAACAGTGGGGCTTTGCTGGAACAGGTTATCCTTAATCTCTTCTCTCAGGCTCTCTAATTTTTGCCAGAATTCGTCCTTTGACCATTGAAAATCCTGGCTCAAGCTGCCCCTCAACAATGACCATCCCAAACCCATGGACTCTTCCCAAAGGTGCCCCCAGTTCTTGCCAACCGACTTCTCCTTCTGGCCCTCCGGGTTCCAGAAAATATTCTCGGGGAAAAAAGCACGATTGAACCCATTGTTTATGAGGTTTTCGAAGGTGGAGTCATTATTTGAGGCCACTTCCTCAATTGCTTCTCCGAGAGCCACATATACCTCTGAAACACCCTGTTTCTTGTTGACCAGAAGCGTGTAGAACCAAACAAGGCCAAGAAAGTGGAGGCTGTGAGATGGAGGCAACTTCGGAAAAAAGGGGGTTTTGACCGCATTTCCCCCTATGTCTATGAGATCTACTTTGAAGTTCCAGAAAAGGGGCAGAAGGCCACCTTGGTCAGGAAGCTTGACCCAGACTCGGTCAATAGATAGACCCATGTCAGGGTACTTATGCACGTCGAGTCTATGCAAAATCGTCCGCATAAGTTCACCCAGGAAAGACAGCTTTAGATACAAGACTTCCAAAAAACATCTTTCGTCACTATCAAAGAGAAAAGGTGCCTTGACCAGACCATTTCGTCTTAAAGCCTTCAGGCAGCTTATTCTGCCCAACTGTTGTTTTTCACCCAGGTGGCTTTCCAGATCTTCAAGGGAGGCCCCTGAGACTAAAGACAAAAAATCGACGGCGTTAACCGACATGGCCTCGAAAATCAACATGAAAAAAGGATAAAAAGAAAAAGGTGCGATTGTTGTGACAGCTAAACCATCGGACCCGTAGCACTCATGGCGATTGGCGCACTCCGGACAGGGAAACTGACCCAAGTGGTTTTTGCCTTCTGCCAGTAGACCACATTCTCTGATCAAATCCCACCGATCTTTCAATATTGGCGGATCAGAACTTTCCAATGCAAAGACGTAGAAATCGGACTTGCCGGCTGAACCAAAACATGAGGGGCAAAACAGATAGCGCTTGAGGGAAGTTGAATACGGTTGGAACCCTAAACTAATCAATATATCATCATCATAGCATTGTTGAAGAGAAAAACCGCACTTGGGACACGGGGGGTGAAAAAAAATCTGCTTTGGTTTACAAAAGAACAAAGGCTGCAAAGGTGACAGCCCTCCGTCTTTGCTGATTTGATCAGCCAAGACGACGACGGAGCTGTTTTGGTTCTTGCGTGAATAAGACGAAAAGGCCCTCTGCCACCATTGGTCAATATCCTTGTTATTGACGGGCCACAATTCATCCCTTGGAAGGAGGTATTCATCGTTTTGCAGCAAAATGAACACCCGTCTGATTTCACTTCCAGCATCGCTTACAAACTGAGCTTCAATGAGACGGGCAAGTGGATCTGATTCATTGATAACCAAGAAAGGGAAACGGGATTTTCCCTGAGCAGTGGCATTTTCATAGCACCAGGAAAACTTTAAGTAGAACTTCGCTCCATCGGGTTCAAGATAAGGACGCAAAGAGTGTATCTCAATGTTGTTTTTCATCCTAAAATCCTTCACTCCCTACAAAAAAAACGAAATAGCCACTGGGAAAGTGCTTCTTTTGGATAGACAGCGTCCGACCTCAATAACCAGAAGGACTTAATTATACGTCTTGGAATTTCTACAACCTATTGAAGTTATAGATATTTATTGGTGCTATTGCAAATTCGATCAGGGAATAATGAAATGATGGAATATTGGAATGATGTAAAAGAAAAAAAGACCAAAATCCTCTTAAACCCAACATTCCATTATTCCAACATTCC